>CAYNFA010000342.1:0-5060 GCA_964396345.1 uncultured Thalassobaculum sp. | reverse complement strand
TCCCACTACGTCGTCGGCGAGGACGGCCGGGTGTGGAGGCTGGTACCGGAGTCGCAGCGCGCTTGGCACGCCGGTGTGTCGTGGTGGGCCGGCGACAGCGACGTCAACGGAAGGTCGATCGGCATCGAGGTGGCGAATCACGGCCACTCGCATGGCTACCGCCCGTTCCCGCGGACCCAGATGGCGGCCCTGGAATCGCTTTGCCTGGACATCCTGGCGCGCCATCCGATTCCCCCGCACCGGGTTCTCGGTCATTCCGACGTGGCGCCGGGCCGCAAGATCGACCCCGGGCACCTGTTCGACTGGCGCGGTCTGGCCGGGCGCGGCCTCGGATTCTGGCCGGCCGATGCGGGTGCCGCCACGCTCTCGGACACCGCCATAGCAGCGGCGCTCGCCACCATCGGCTACCGGGTGGAAATCACTGATTTGGCCGATCCCGTCACCCGCGCGGCGCTCTGGTCGTTCCGCCGGCACTGGTGCCCGGACAGCCTCGACCGGCCATTCGACAGGCGCATGGCGGGTATGCTGAAGGCCGTCGCCGACGGAATCGAAAAAACTCGAAAAAGCCGTTGCGCACAGGGGGGATAGACCCTACTTTCTCGTCATTGACGCGTGCGCACGTGCCGCTGGCCCCATAGTGGTTACGCAACGACGAGGCGTCTCTTTTCACAACCCCGGCCTTTGATGGCCGGTTGCGAAGGGGGAACCCACGATGCTGCGACCCGAAGCGGGCCGAGAGGTCCGTCGACGTCACTCTCTTGACATTTTTCCGTCAGCCCCGGCCATCCGGCCGCCTCTTAGTCTTGTTCCCTCCGTGGTTCCGCCACGGGGCGAGCCGACTGATGCGATCCGCCGGTACTTCGCCGAGACGCCGCACGACCATCCGGTTCTGGCGGTCGATCTGTCGGTGGTTGAATGGAACTATCGGGCACTGGCCCTGGCCCTGCCCGATACCGCGATCTACTACGCGGTGAAGGCCAACCCGGCGCCGGATCTCGTGGATCTGCTGGCGTCGCTCGGCAGCCGGTTCGATGTCGCCAGCCGCGGCGAGATCGAGTTGTGTCTGTCGCGTGGCATCCCGGCCGACCGGCTGTCGTTCGGCAACACCATCAAGAAGGAGCGCGACATCGCCTTCGCTCACTCCGTCGGCGTGCCCATGTTCGCCGTCGACTGCGAGGCCGAGGTCGAGAAGATCGCTCGCGCCGCCCCCGGAGCGGAGGTGTTCTGCCGCATCCTGACCTCCGGAACCGGCGCCGAGTGGCCGCTGTCGCGTAAGTTCGGCTGCACGCTCGCGATGGCCGAGACGGTGTTGTCCCGGGCGGCTGGACTCGGATTGGTACCGAGGGGCGTGTCGTTCCACGTGGGATCGCAGCAGATCGACCTCAGCCAGTGGGACATCGCCCTGGCCGAGACTGCCGATCTGTTCGCGCGCATGGACGTCCGCGGCATCAGTCTCGACCTGATCAATCTCGGCGGTGGGTTTCCGGCCCGCTACCGCGAGGACGTGGCCGGCGCCGAGGCGTACGGCCGGTCGATCCGGTCGGCACTCGACCGGCACTTTGCCGGCCGGGCGATCACGACCATCGCCGAACCGGGCCGCGGCCTGGTCGGTGACGCCGGGGTTATCCGCGCCGAAGTCGTGCTGGTGTCCCGCAAGGACACCTCCGAGGACGTGCGTTGGGTGTACCTGGACATCGGCAAGTTCTCCGGACTGGCCGAGACCATGGACGAGGCCATCAAGTACCGGGTGACCACCGACCACGACGGCGGGCCGGACGGCCCGGTGATCCTGGCCGGCCCGTCCTGCGATAGCGCCGACATCCTTTACGAGAAGGCCGGCTACCGCCTGCCGCTCGGGGTCGAAACGGGGGACACGGTGCTGATTCTGGCGACCGGGGCCTACACCTCGACCTACTCGTCGGTCGGCTTCAACGGCTTCCCGCCGCTCGAGACTGTCTGCATCTGACCCGGCGGCGCGTCCCGGCCCAGTACCGGGACGCGCCGGCCGACCTTCCCTCACCCGGTTTCCAGCGGCGACCGCGGTGGCGTCCGTGGGCGCCCGCTCGCGCATGCGCGCCAGCCAGCCGGCCATGCGCGGCACGTCGGCGATGACGTTGCGACCGATTTCGGTCTCGGCGAGGTAGATCATCATCGGCAGGGCGTGGGTTTCGCGGAGCGTCCGGGCGTCGCCCACCAGGAACCCCGCGTCCTCGGGCATCAGCCGGTCGAGCGTCTCCAGAACCCGCAATGACTGGGCGACGCCCTCGGCGAGCGGCATCCAACCCTCCTCGCGCGCCCGCGCCTGCATCATGAACACCGTCCAGACCATCGCCGGGTAGCCATAGGCGTCCATGATTCGCATGATGTGATTATCGCGCCGTTGTGCGGCAGCGCATCCAGGCCGCCTGTCTCGATGGGGGGTCGATCTGACGCCGGCCCGCGCCCGAGTTGGACGTGGGGCTGCCCCCGAGGGTGCGCCGCTTGACGGCCCTCCCCCGCGTGCTAAGTCCTGCGCTCGGATCAGACGGTCGGACGGCCGCCGGTCCCGGCCCCTCGGGGTCCGGGGCGGGAGGAAAGTCCGGGCTCCACAGGAACACGGTGCCGGGTAACGCCCGGCGGGGGCGACCCCAGGGAAAGTGCCACAGAAAGCAAACCGCCCGCCCAGGCAGGATTTCGGTCCGGTCCCGGCGGGTAAGGGTGAAAGGGTGCGGTAAGAGCGCACCGCGTTTCCGGCAACGGCGACGGCAGGGTAAACCCCACCGGGAGCAAGACCGAATAGGGATGGCCGGTCGCGGCTCCGGAAGCGGAGTCGGCGACGGACGCGTTCCAGCGTCGTCGTCCGGGTAGGTCGCGCGAGGCGGTCGGCAACGACCGTCCCAGATGAATGGCCGTCACCCGCCGGCCGGTCCCTGACCCCAGGGCCCGGGAGACCGCGGCGGGAACAGAACCCGGCTTACAGACCGTCTGATCCGATATCGGCAGGGTGCACCGTCCTTCAGCGCTTGTTAAACCGCCCCGGTAATCGTTTCCGGCATGGCCACACTCCATATCGACGCTCCCGAGCTCCGCGCCCTCTTCCGCTGGTGGCTGAAAACGCGCCGCGGGCGCCTCATGCCGGCCCGGGCCGACTTCGATCCGCTGGATCATCCGGCGCCGGTTGCCGGCGAGCCCCTGCAGTTCCGCTACCGCTTGTCACCGGAGGGCGGCGCAGCTCCGCCGAGTTGATCGGCGATGCCGCCGAGCGTTTGCGGTACGAGGTGCTGGTCGTGGATGCGATCGACGCCCAACACGGCCAGGCACGGTCACTGTATCCGACGCCCCAGCCATAGCCGGGCAGATGCAACCATCACCGTGCCGACGGCGTTGCCCCGCGACGCCGCCACGCGCGAGACCGACCCGAATGCAATCGCAACATCCACCATCCACCCGTCCTCGACTGGTGCGATGGCTGCGTGGCGTCGCCCTCGCCGGCGGTGGCCTGCTCCTGGCCGGATTCCTGGCGGTGTTTGTCCTGTTGTGGAACCTGCCGCTGGCGAACGACTTCCGCGAGCCGAGCCGCCTGGCCCTGGACATCGAGGATCGCGACGGCCAGCCTCTAGCGTACCGCGGGGTCAGCCCCGGTGGCACGCTGGCGCTGTCGGCCATGCCCGAGCACCTGCCGCTGGCCTTCATCGCGTTCGAGGACCGGCGGTTCCGCGACCATCCGGGCGTCGACGTGGTCGGCATCCTGCGGGCGGCGGTGGTCAACGCCGGCGCGATGAGTTGGCGGCAGGGTGCCAGCACCATCACCCAGCAGCTCGTGAAGAACACCTTCCTGTCGCCGCAGAAGACCCTGACCCGCAAGATCCAGGAAGCGGCGATCGCGCTCTGGCTGGAGCGGCAGCTGAGCAAGGACGCAATCCTCGAACGCTACCTGAACAGCGTCTACCTCGGCGCCGGCGCTCACGGCGTCGACGCCGCCACCCGCCGCTACTTCGACAAGCCGGGAAGCGAGGTGACCCTGGCGGAGGCGGCGATGCTGGCCGGGTTGGCCCAGGCGCCGTCACGCACCGCCCCCACGGTCGCGCTGGAAACCGCGCAGGAAAGGGCTTCGCTGGTACTCGACGCGATGGTCGACACCGGCGCCATCTCGCCCGAGCAGGCCGCCGAAGCCAAGGCGGCCCCAGCCGTTCTGGCGGTCGCGCCGGTCCCGCCGGCCGGTGCCGCCTACGCCGCCGACTGGGCCGCGGCGAAGGTGCGGTCCGACCTTGGGGACATCTCCGGCTCGCTCGCCGTCCGCACCAGCATCGACCCGACCCTCCAGGACCTCGCCGTCGCTCACGTCCGCCGGATCCTCGACGCGGAAGGGTCCAAGGCCGACGCCACCGAAGCCGCGCTGGTGGCGATGCGGCCGGACGGCCAAGTGCTCGCCGTGGTCGGCGGCGCGGACAGCGCGGCGTCGGAGTTCAACCGGGCGGTCCAGGCCCGCCGCCAGCCGGGCTCGCTGTTCAAGCTGTTCGTCTACCTGGCGGCCCTGCAGTCTGGCGTCCGCCCGGACGACTGGCTCGACGACCGTCCCCTGACGATCGGCGGCTGGAGCCCTCGCAACCACGATGGCCGGTTCCACGGCTCGGTGACCGTGCGCGCCGCCTTCGCCCACTCCTACAACGCCGCCGCGGTCAGCCTGCAGGAGCGGGTCGGCCGGGACGCGGTGATCGATCTCGCCCGATCGATGGGGATCTCTGGCCAGCTCGATCCGCACCCGAGCCTCGCGCTCGGCACCGGCGGGGTCTCGCTGGTCGAAGTGACGGCTGCGTTCGCCGCGGTCAGGGCCGGCAGGACCCGGGTCCAGGCGCGGTTGATCGACAGCCTGAGGACGCCAGGCGGTCTGGCGCTCGACCTTCCCGCCGACGACAGTGCGGACGCTCCGTGGCCGCGGGCGGCGATGCTGGACCTGCTGCGCGAGACCGTCGAACAAGGAACCGGACGCGCCGCGCGCCTGCCGATCCCGGCCTACGGCAAGACCGGAACCACCCAGGATAACCGCGACGCCTGGTTCATCGGCTTCGCCGGCGACCTGG
>CAYNFA010000341.1:0-5060 GCA_964396345.1 uncultured Thalassobaculum sp. | reverse complement strand
CCCGCAGATAGTTTCGGGTGTTATTTTGCAGGACGGAGGTTTTGTTTAGTCGAATAAGACAAACGAAACGTCCGTCCTTCAAAATAACACCCGACACTATCGGCGGTCTGCCGACATGGCCGGGTTCTTCAAAAATGTGCGGTACCAGCCTCAACCACCGGCCTTGGCTGGTACCGCGATCAGGCGTACTGCAATCCCGAACGCTGTCCGGTGATGATTACTTCAAGTAACCGTTGTCCTTCCAGATCGCATAGTCCTTGCGGAACGCAGACAGCGAGGCCCAGATCTTCTTGGAGTCCGCGTTGTCCTTGATCTCCTCGGCGATGACCTCGGTCCAGGCCGCCTCGAACTTGGCCAGCATGTCGTCCGACCAGCGGTGAATCTGCACACCCTTTTCCTGGTGGAACTTCATCGCCGCGAACTGGATCGCCTCGCCGCGGACGAACATGAACATCACGTTGGAGTCGCAAGCGGTCTTGATGAGCGCCTTCTGGGTGTCGTCCAGCGCGTCATAGGCGGGCTGATGGATCAGCAGCTCGTTCAGAGTCGACTGCTGGTGCCAGCCCGGGAAGTAGTTGTGCTTGGCGACCTGGTAGAACCCGAGGTCCTTGTCGGCGGCCGGCAGCGAGAACTCGGTGGCGTCGATCGAACCCAACTCAAGAGCCGGGTAGATGTCACCGGCAGCCAGCAGCTGCGTGGAGACGCCGAACTTCTCCATGACCTTGGCGCCGAGACCGAAGAACCGCATCTTGAGGCCCTTCAGGTCGTCAACCGACTTGATCTCCTTGCGGTACCAGCCCGAGGTCTCCGGGGCGATCACACCGCAGAGGTTGTAGCGGATGTTGTCGCGAGCATACATCTCGGTGGCCATCTCCTCGCCACCGCCGTACTGCATCCACGCCAGATACTCGCCCGCGCCGGGACCGAACGGCACCGCCGAGAAAAAGGCATAGGCGTTGTTCTTGTTGACGTTGTAGCCCGGCGTGCCGAACGCCGCGTCGATCGACCCGCTCGACACCGGATCGTAGTAGGCGGTGCCCGGAACCAACGCGCCCGGCTCGAAGAACCGCACCGTCAGGTCGCCACCGGACATCTTGGTGATCGACTCGGAAACATTGTTCGAGCCCTCTCCGAGCACGACCAGCTTGGCGCTGAACGCGGAGTGCATCTTCCAACGCTCGCGCTTCGCCTCAGCATCCGAGGCCGCCCCCGTCACGCTCACCGCCGCCAGCACGCCGGCAGCGATCTTCAGCCACGTGTTACCCTTCATCGCGAACCTCCTCCTCCGTTCAAACCGCGTTTTTTTATGAAAAAAGGCCGGAGATCGTGATCGATCTCCGGCCAGAGCCTTGGCGAGAACTGGGAGGTTTCAGCCAAGGAATCCCAGGTGCGACCCGCGGGCCACTTGGACATTGCCGTGCTTATGGTCGCTCTGATCATCATCGTCATGCTAACGACTCCGGATTCGAGCGGAATTGACGATCGGTTATCAGATTCGTGCAAAATTCGCATCAATTGACACGCTTTGACCGGATTCTCAGGGGCGCCTACCCGATACCCCGGTCAGAGCTCACTTGAGGTAGCCGTTTTCCTTCCAGACCGAGTAATCCTCGCGAAACTTCGAGTAGGAGGCCCAGATCCGCTTGGCGTCCTCGTTGTTGGCGATTTCTTCCGCGATCACTTCCTTCCAGGCCGCCTCGAACTGCGCCAGGATCTCGTCCGACCAGCGGTGAACGGTCACGCCCTGCTCCTGGTGGAACTTGATCGCCTCGAACTGCAGCGCTTCGCCCTTCACGAACATGTACAGGGTCGCGCGGTCGCAGGCGGCGGCAAGCAGCTCCTTGTTGGCGTCGTTGAGCGCGTCGTACTTGGCCTGGTGAACCAGCAGTTCGTTAATTGTCGCCTGCTGGTGCCAACCCGGGAAGTAGTTGTGCTTGGCCACCTGGTAGAAGCCGAAGCCTTTGTCCGTGACCGCCATCGAGAACTCGGTGGCGTCGATCGAACCGAGCTCCAGGGCCGGATAGATGTCACCGGCGGCGAGAAGCTGCGTGGAGACGCCGAACTTCTCCATGACCTTGGCTCCAAGGCCGAAGAACCGCATCTTGAGGCCCTTCAGATCGTCGAGCGTCTTGATTTCCTTGCGGAACCAACCGGAGGTCTCGGGTGGGGCGATGCCGCAGATGTTGAAGCGGATGTTGTCCTTGCCGTACATCTCCTGCGCCATATCCTCGCCACCGCCATAGCGCATCCAGGCGAGGTACTCGCCGGCGCTGGGGCCGAACGGGACGGAGGCGAAGAACGCGTAGGCGTTGTTCTTGTTGACGTTGAAGCCGGGCGTACCGTACGCCGCGTCGATCGAGCCGCTCGACACCGCGTCGTAATACTGGATGCCGGGGACCAGCGCGCCCGGTTCGAAGTGGCGGATCTGGAATTCGCCGCCGCTCGCCTTGCTGACGGTCTCGATCATCATCGTCGGCGTGTCGCCGATGATCGGGATGTTGCTGGCGTAGGCCGCGTGCATCTTCCAGCGAACCCGCTCGGCCTGAGCGTCGGCGACGGTGACGGTCAAACCGACCGCGGCCAAGGCTCCCGCCAGCACCAGGCGCCAACAATTGCGTACCATGCTTTCCTCCAATTCCCGCCGTTCCGGCAGATTTGTTGTCATGCTGATCATAACTCGCACAACGGTCGTCATGCTATTCGTTGTTTGAGGATCTCAAATTTCTGAATCAAGAACTAACTCGCTCGAAAAAAGAAACAATTCAGTCTTGAAACCGTCTCTGCGCGTAACGTCCGATGGGTTTGACGAGGTGCGGCTGGCGTCGCACACTCCCCGTCATGGTCGCCTGGGCGGCCCTCTCCGCAGACGCCGAGGTGCAGAATGAGCCGGATGACGGTGATCCGTAACGCCGACTGGGTGGTGGCCTGGGATCCGACCGGCGGGCCCGGTGGAACCGGCGGCCACGTCTACCGTCGCGGCATCGACGTCGCCTTTCGCGACCATGAGATCGTGCACGTCGGGGCACACTTCGACGGTCCCGCCGACGAGACCATCGACGGGGCCGGGCGAATGGTGATCCCGGGCTTCGTCGACATCCACTCGCACCCCAGTTCGGAACCCGGCAACAAGGGGTTGAACGAGGAACTCGGCTCGCCGCGGCTCGGGCAATCGTCGCTGTACGAGTACATGCCGGTGTTCCGGATGGTGCCGGAGGGCGCCGCCCACGCCACGCGCTTCGCGGTCTGGGAGATGCTCAGGAGCGGCGTGACGACGTTCTGCGACCTGTCGGGGGCGCGCGACGGTTGGGTGGAGGAGGTGGCCGAGACCGGCATCCGCGCGGTGCTCTGTCCGATGTACCGGTCGGCGACCTGGACCACCAAGGATGGCCACTCGGTGGTCTACGACTGGGATGAGGCCGGCGGCGAGCGCGGGCTCGAGCGGGCGATCCAGGTCATCGACGAGGCCGACCGCCATCCGTCCGGTCGGATGTCCGGGATGATGGGGCCGTCGCAGATCGATACCTGCACCCCGGCGCTGATCCAGGAGAGCTTCCGGGTCGCCCGCGAGCGCGGCATCACCATGCAGATCCACGCCGCCCAGAGTGTCGTCGAATTCAACGAGATGACCCGCCGCCACGGCATGACGCCGATCGAGTGGCTCGACGACATCGGCGTGCTCGACGCCGGCACCATCGTCAGCCACGGCATCTTCCTGAACGACCACCCCTGGCTGCACTGGCCGCAGGCCGACGATTTCGGGCGCCTCGTTCGCTCGGGCGCGGCGGTCGCGCACTGTCCGAACGTGTTCTGGCGGCGCGGCATCGCGTTGAACCATGTCGGCCGCTACATGAGCGCCGGCATTCCGCTTGGCCTCGGCACCGATACCTTTCCGCACAACTTCCTGCACGAGATGGAGATCGCGATGGTGGCCGGCCGGCTCATGGCTGGCGACTTCACCAACGCCTCGACCTGGCAGATCTTCTACGCCGCGACCGTCGGCGGCGCACGCGCCATCGGCCGTGACGACATCGGCAAGCTCGAGGTCGGCTGCAAGGCCGACATCGTCCTGGTGGACGCGGGTCATCCCTACATGCAGCCGCTGCGCGACCCGATTCGCAGCCTGATCTACTCCGCCGGCGACCGCGCGATCACCGACGTCTTCGTCCACGGGCGCCGGGTGGTCGACGCTGGCCAGGTCCACACCGTCGACATCGCCGCCACCGCGGCGAAGCTGAACGAGCTTCAGCAGATCACGATCTCGGGGGTTCGCCAGCGCGACTGGGCCGGACGAGCCATCGACCAAATGACGCCGAGGGTGTTCCCGGGCGGCGACTGAACCGGGAACTGCGGGCCGTCAGCCCCGCAGCGGTTCGAACACCAGCTTCGGGTTCGGATCGCGTGGATCCGGCCGCACCTCGTCCATCGAGGCGACCGACCGCAGCCCGTCGTCGGTGAGTTGGCTGACCGACCAGCGGGCAAGCTCGAAGGGAGCCAGGAGGTCGGCGGCCTGGCGACGGTACAGGCCGACGAGGTGCGGGTGGAACTCGACCACGAACGTGGTGCGGCCGGTCTCGATGATCCGCCGCGCGCCTTCCAGCACGCCGACCTCGTGGCCCTCGACGTCGACCTTCACCAGCGTGGGCAGCAATCCCGGTTCGTGGAAGGCGTCGTCGAGCGCCATCATCGGCACGAAGTCATCGACCACCGAGCGGGTCTCGTGGCGCGTAAAGCGGGCGGTCTGGCCCTCGAGCTGGGTGCCGGTGTTGGCCTCGATCCGCGGCATCATCGACAGGCCGGAACGGGTCGAGGCCCCGACGTGCAGCACCCGCAGGTGATCGAAGGCGTTGATGCTGGCCATCTGCTCGATCAGCGGCACCAGATCACGTTGAATCTCCAGGGCGAACACCGCCGCGCCGGTGGTCGCCGCGAAGGCACTGATGAAGCCGACATTGGCGCCGACATCGACAAACACGTCGCCGGGGCCGAGGCGCCGCGTGACGAACTCGATCAACGTTCTTTCGTAGAGCCCACCGTGCCGGTCGACCAGCTTCTTGAACTCG
>CAYNFA010000340.1:0-5061 GCA_964396345.1 uncultured Thalassobaculum sp. | reverse complement strand
GGAAAAGGTCGATATCGCCAAGCAGCCGCCGGCCGATGCCGCGCGTAACACGGTGGCGGGGACGGTCGAGGAGATCACCTATCTCGGCGATGCGTCGGTGTTCCACGTCCGGGTCGGCCCCGACCACCCGCTGGTCAAGGTCACGATCGCCAACATCGATCGTGTCACGGGACGCCCGTTCACCTGGGGCGACCGGGTCCATCTCTCCTGGACGCCGACCTGCGGTACCGTGCTGGCGCAATGACGGTGATCCACGGGCAGGAGTCGATCGCGGCGGCGGGCGGCGACGTCGTGATCGTCGAGCGCCCGGGCGGTGTGCGCCTGCGGGCCGCTCGATTCGGCGGTGCGGGCCCGCGCGGCGGTTGTGTGTTCCTGACGGGCTACACCGACTTCATCGAGAAGCATCTGGAATCGATCGTCGAACTCACGGCGCGGGGCTTCCGGGTGGCCACGCTGGACTGGCGGGGGCAGGGGCTGTCGGACCGCCTGCTTCCGGACCGTCACAAGGGGCACATCGATCGCATGGAGACCCATCTCGAGGATCTCCATGCGACCCTGGAGGTCCTCGGCGGATTTGGCGACGAACCGCTTACCGTGGTCGGCCATTCGATGGGCGGGCATGTCGCGCTCCGATACTGCCTGGAGAACCGCCAACGGGTGCGGCGTGCCGCGCTGATCGCGCCGATGCTGGGGATCGGGCGTCCGGGTCTCCCGGACTGGCTGGCGAAGCGTCTGGTGGAGTGGCTGTGCCGGACACCGCTGGTTGACGGCTACATCTTCGGGGGCGCCGGATACGGCCCCCGCCGGCTGCGATTCGACGGCAACCCGCTGACCGACGACCGGTCTCGCTTCGAGTTGATGCACGCGCTGCTGGCCCAGAACCCCGACCTGGTGGTCGCCGATCCGACGTTCGCCTGGGTGCGGGCGGCGATCCGCTCGATCGACGCGGTCATGGCTCCGGGGGTGCTGGAAGGGCTGTCCACGCCGATCCTGATCGCGCTCGCCGGACGGGAGGTCATCGTTTCCAACCGGGCGATCGAGGAAGCGGCCGCCCGCCTGCCGAACGCCCGTCTGGCTCGGTTCATGGACGCCAAGCACGAGATCCTGCGTGAGCGCGAACCGATCCGGCTCGCTTTCTGGGGGACGCTCGACGGGTTTCTGGAGGATACCATCAACTGACCCCATTGCGGGGCTTGCTGGCGTGTCGGACGATTGCGACCGCTGCGGGGCGTCAAGGCGCCGCGGCAGGTGGACCGTGGAGGGTGGGGTGCTGCTGATCGAGCGCGTGATGGCTGCGTTTGCCGGCTTTCTGGCCTGCGACCTGTTCAAGCTCGACAGCCGCGACATCGAGCGCGCGCGCGCCGAACGCTACCCCCCGCCGCCGGCGTCCGCTGAGAAGCAGCGGCAGGTGATCGTCCGGTTCGGCCGGTGAGTCAGACCCAGCCGCTCCATCCGATCGCCGCACCGGCCGCCCCGAACCCGACCACCACGATCCACGGCGAGACCTTCCAGACCTCCAGCAGCAGGTAGGCGACGAGGGCGGCGGCGACGTCGCGCGGTCCGAAGATCGCCGCCGTCGCGACCGGATCGTACAGCACCGCCACCAGCAGTCCCACAACCGCCGCGTTGATGCCGTCGAGCGCCGACCGCGCCGGTCCCCAGGTTCGCAGACGGTCCCAGAACGGCAACGCACCGAACAGGATCAGCGCCGACGGCAGGAACACCGCGACCAGCGCCAGCATCCCGCCCGCCAGTCCGCCGGGGGTCGGGGCGGCGGTCCCCAGGAACGCTGCGAAGGTGAACAACGGCCCGGGTACTGCCTGGGCCAGTCCATAGCCGGCCAAGAATGTGTCGCGCGCCACCAGGCCGGTCTGCACGGTGTCGGCCTCCAGCAACGGCAGCACCACGTGGCCGCCCCCGAACACCAGCGCTCCCGCCCGGAAGGCGGCGTCGGCGACGCGCAGCGCCTCCGGCACGGTCACCACAAGCGGGGCGATCAGCAGCCCGGCCAGGATCGCCAGGAAGGCCAGGGCGAGCGGAATCGGGACATGGATCGCCAGAGGCGCCGATCCCGAGCCGCCTGGCAAGCCATTGCCCAGCCGGCCGACGAGTAACCCCGCCACCGCGCCGAGGGCGATCGCGCCGAGCTGTCCCTGCAGTCCGGGCAAGGTCAGCGCCAGGGTGGCCGCCGCCGCCAGGATGGTGGCGTGCGGGGCGTCGGCGGCCAGCCGGCTTGCCATCTGCTTGACGGCTTGCGCCACCACCGCGACCGCGACCAGCTTCAGTCCGTGGATGGCCATCGAGGTCGTCGGGTCGTCGGTCCCGAAACGGACCGCTCCCCAGGCCGCCAGGATCATCAGGATGGCCGAGGGCAGCGTGAACCCGGTCCAGGCGGCGAGCGCCCCCAGCGGTCCGGCTCGCCGGGCACCAAGCGCAAGGCCAACCTGCGAGGACGCCGGGCCCGGCAGGAACTGGCAGAGCGCCACCATGTCGGCGTATGTGGCGTCATCGATCCAGCGCCGCCGCTCGACGAACTCGGTGCGGAAATAGCCTATGTGGGCCACCGGGCCGCCGAACGCCGACAGGCCGAGCCGGAGGAACGCCAGGAACACTTCAGCGACGCTGCCGCGGCTCGCCCCGTCGACAGCAACCCCGCCCTGTTCCCGCATTTCACCCTCCGGTTCGCCCGAGATTGGAGCGTCGGTCGCCGGTGCCCCTTGGAAACCGCATTACCACGGCGCGGCGTTGTCCTGTCATCCTTTCTAACGTCGCGTCCGCTTCCTCATCGCGCCACGCCGTGGCGAAACAGCAGCGCGTCGAGAGCGCCGCCGCGTGTCAGCATCGCCGAGATCTCGGCCGCCGACGGCACGGCGCCGGGGCGGGTGACGGCGCGCCACGCGTAGACCTGGTCGTGGCGCCGCGAGATCAGCAGCCGGCCCCGCTCTCCCGGATGGTCCGACAGGTGTCTGCGGAGATAGGACATGGTCACCACTCCGACCTCGACGTCTCCGCCCAGCACCAGGTCGATGGTGGCTGCGTGGTCGTCGACTAGCGCGATGTCGAAGCGTCGACGAAGCTCCTCGGGATCGTTGCGGAACCCGGCAAAGCCGTAATTGTAGCCCAGGATGGCGGCGATCCGGCGGGTGAGGAGACCGTCGAAATACCGCTCGTCGCGGTTCGGCGCGGCGCGCGCCACGTATACCTCGGCGTCGGAGGCGAACGGCTCGGACACGTCGAGGGTGATGCCCCGGTTGGTCCAGCCCCACTCGGGCATCTCGAACAGCAGGCCGTCGAAGCGGCCGTCCCGGAAGTCCTGGTACCGGCCGCCAGCCGTGGTCGGGACGAACCGGAACTCGAAGCGATCCTGCACGCGGTTGAGTTCGGCGAGCGCATCGGGCATCAGGCCGGTCGCCTCGGCGTCCAGGATCCGGTCGACATACGGCGGGAAGAGGTAGCCGCCGACCGATACCCGGTCGCGTGCGTCGACCGTCAGCGGCGCGATCGCCGTCACGATCAGGGCGATCAGGTTGGACAGGTGGTAGCGGTTGAGAAGCGCCATGGCGACACCGTTCCGACGGATCGCCGTCGGCCGAGGCCGGGGCGGCCGGGGACCGTATCATCCCTTCCACCAGGTCATCCAGCCATCCTTCCACCAGGTCATCCAGCCATCGCGTTTCGAGGGCCGGCGGGGCAGAATGCCGCCGCGCTCGAGGAGAAGGAGGGTCGTGTGGCGGGACGTCTGGCGGGCAAGGTGGCGGTAATTACCGGAGCGGGCTCGATCGGGCCCGGCTGGGGCAACGGCAAGGCGACCTCGGTGCTGTTCGCGCGGGAAGGCGCGCGCGTCGCCTGCCTCGACGTCAACTCGGCGGCCGCCGAGGAGACCCGTGCGCTGATCGCAGCCGAGGGGAACGAGGCGATCGCGGTCACCTGCGACGTTTCGCGCAAGGATCAGGTCGATGCTGCGGTCGGCGCGGTGGTCGACGCCTTCGGCGGCATCGACATTCTCGACAACAACGTCGGCATCGTAAGGGTCGGCGGGCCGGTCGAAGTCGATGAATCGGATTGGGACCGGGTCGCCGAGGTGAACCTCAAGAGCGCCTTCCTGGTGTGCAAGGCGGTGATCCCCGAGATGCTGAAGCGGGGCGGCGGGTCGATCGTCAACATTTCCTCGATCGCCGGAATCCGGTACACCGGCTTGGATTACATCACCTACTCGACCACCAAGGGGGCTCTGATCCCGTTTAGCCGCGCGATCGCTCTGCAATACGCCCGTCAGGGAGTACGCTCGAACTGCATCCTGCCCGGGCTCATGAACACCCCGCTGATCTTCGCCGGGCTTCCCGATGCCTACGCGAAGGGCGACGCCGCTGAGATGGTCCGGCTGCGCGACGCCCAGTGCCCGACCGGCAGGATGGGCGATGCGTGGGATGTCGCGCACGCAGCCTTGTTCCTCGCCTCGGACGAGGCCAAGTACGTCACCGCGACCGAGTTGGTGGTCGATGGCGGGATCACTGCCAAATTTGCGTAACAATTCGCTGGTTTCACTCCCGCCTGCGCGGGTCACGAGAGCACGGAGAGAACGGTCTATGGCGTCGGCGACACGATGGATGGCGGGGGCTTGGGTTCTGGCCGCCGTCCTGACGGCGGGCGGAACGACACCGGCGCTGGCGGAATTCAAGAGCGGCCCCTGGACGGGCAACGCCTACGCTCGGGAGAACGGCGCGTTCGAGCGGTGCGTCATTACCGCCGACCAGCCCAAGGGCCTGCGCCTCGGCTTCGGTCGCTCGGTGGAAGGCGCGTTCGAGATCTGGCTGATGAACAAGGCGTGGAACCTGCAGCCGGACACTCCCGTCCCGGTGACCCTTTGGGTGGACAGCGAGGCGAAGCGCTCCGGTTCCTTCCGGGTGGTGTCCAAGGAGGCCATGGCCGCCCAGTTTCCGGACAACGCCAAGGTTGCGGAATCGATGATGCGCGGCAACGTTCTTCACCTCACGACGCCGTCGGAGACGATCGACATCAAGCTGACCGGAACCTTCAAGGCGATCGGCGAGCTCGACCAGT
>CAYNFA010000339.1:0-5062 GCA_964396345.1 uncultured Thalassobaculum sp. | reverse complement strand
GCTCGGTGGCGCCCGAAAGATCCTCGAGATGGCGCGCGAGGACGGCATCGCCGGCCTAAGGGTCGCGGTTGTCGACGGCGACGACCTGTCGGCGGTGATGACCGAGGCCGACATCCGTGGACACGGGACGGTCGAGGGCATCGGCATGCCGGAGGGCCGGCTGATTGCCGCCAACGTCTACCTCGGCGCCCGGCCGATCGCCGACGCGCTGGCGCTCGGCGCCGACGTGATCGTAGTCGGGCGCTGCGCCGACCCGGCGCTGGCGCTCGGCCCGCTGCTGCACGAATTCGGCTGGTCGCTCGACGACCTGGACCGGGTCGCTGCCGGCACCATGGCCGGGCACCTGCTGGAGTGTGGCGCCCAGGTCACCGGCGGCTATTTCGCCGACCCCGGCTACAAGGAGGTGCCGGATTTCGGCCATGTCGGCTTTCCGATCGCCGAGATCGGCGCCGATGGTGACGTGGTGATCACCAAGGCCGACCATACCGGCGGGCTGGTGAGCCACCGAACCGTGAAGGAACAGCTGCTGTACGAGATGCACGATCCGGCGTCCTACCTGACGCCCGACGTAACCCTCGACGTGACCGGCGTTGCGGTCGAGGAGGTCGGCCCCGACCGGGTTCGCATCACCGGCGCGCGCGGCCGGCAACGCCCGCCCACGCTCAAGGCGACGGTCAGCTTCGAGGGCGGCTGGCTGGGTGAAGGCGAGATAACCTACGCCGGACCGAATGCCCGGCGCCGCGCCGAACTGGCGATCGAGGTGCTTCGAACGCGGGTGCGCGATCTCGGCACCAACTGGCCTCTGCGGTTCGACATGATCGGGACGGTCGCGACGTTCGACGGCGACGGCGGCGACCTGC
The DNA here is from genome assembly GCA_964396345.1 of uncultured Thalassobaculum sp. Lineage (GTDB taxonomy): Bacteria > Pseudomonadota > Alphaproteobacteria > Thalassobaculales > Thalassobaculaceae > Thalassobaculum_A. The sequence continues at coordinate 4,202 of CAYNFA010000339.1, read as the reverse complement.
GCGCCTCGCGCCCCTGGCCGGACGACGGCGAATACCGCGTGCGCATGGCCACCCAGGGCGGCGACAAGCGCACCGCCCAGTATATCGCCGACGAGGTGCTGTCGCTTTACTGCTCCGGGCCGGCCGGAGGCGCCGGCGTGCGGCACCGGATCGCCCCGCTCGTGACCACCGCCTCGATCCTGGTCGACCGCGATCGGGTGCAGGCGAGCGCGCGGCTGGTCGAGGAGGACGCATCGTGAAGGGAACCGACCGGATCGTGCGGGTGCCGCTGCACGAGGTCGCGCACGGCCGCACCGGCGACAAGGGCAACCGGGTGAACATCAGCGTCATCCCCTACCACGACGAGGCTTGGCCGCTGCTGCTCGAGCAGCTCACGGTCGAACGCGTCAAGACGTGGTTCGCCGCCAAGGGCGCCGGCACCGTGGCCCGCTATGACCTGCCCAACCTGCCGGCGATGAACTTCGTCATCGACGACGTCCTTCAGGGCGGCGTGAACGGAGCGCTGAACCTTGACGGCCACGGCAAATCGCTGGCGTTCCACCTGCTGTCGATCCCGGTCGAGGTACCGGCACGCCTGGCCCTGCATCCGGAGAAGACCGTCACCTGAAACCCCGTCGAGGAGGCCCGTCAGGCTTCCTCCTCCACCTTCGGCACCGGCATCAGCCGGCGCCGCACCTCACGCTCGCCCTCGCTGAGGCCGGCGACCTCGGCGTCCGTCAGCGAAAGCGAGCAGGCCGCCAGTTCGTCGTTCCAGGTCGGGACCACCATTTCGATGGCGGCCTGGACGGCGCGCTTGCGGTTGGCGTCGGTGAGGGCGTCGTCGAACTGCTGCTCGACGTCCTTCGAGCGGAGATCGAGATAGGCAGCATGCTCCGGCAGGATCTCTACCAGCGCCGGAATCACGGCGTCGATGTAGTTCTGATCGGCCTCGACCCGGTCCGCCGACCGTATGCCAAGCACGTTCCAGCCGAGCGGCGCGCCGAGCCGGTAGCTGCCGAGCTGGCAGACATCGTGGACGTATTGCACCGGGTAGTTGGCGGCCAGCTCGTCGATCGTCCGCAGCGCCTTGGTCGGGCTTCGGTAGGTCTCGCGCAGCAGCCGGAACGCCGTCTCGACCCGCGCCTTGTGGCGCTGGAAGAAGGTGTGGTCGACCCTGAGTCCGTTGAGGTGCCGGTCGGCGAGCCGAGCCTCCTCGCGCGCCTTTTCCAGCGCCTTGTAGCTGGCGTTCAGCAGCTTGACGTAGGCGCGGAAGGTGGCGGTGCGGTCACCGGCTCGCTTCGCGTCGTCGTGGAGGTCGGCCAGCGAGGCCGGGAGGGCTTCGGACATTTGGGGGTTCCGGGGCGGCGGTCGTCGCATGATAGCAAATGGGGGCGCCGCCGAGACTGGAAAAGCCGGATCGATCCGTGCGAGGCTCGGGGCTTCCGCACGCTCACCCGAACAGGCCCATGCTGCGCTTCGAAGACGACCGACTGTTGACCGGCCGCGGCCGGTACGTGGATGACCTCCGGCCCGAGGGGGCGCTGACCATGGCGCTGCTGCGGGCGCCGGTGGCGCACGCCAGGATTTCGGCGCTGGACGTCGAGGCGGCGCGCGCCATGCCGGGGGTGCGGCTGGTGTTGACCGCGGCCGATCTGGAGGGTCTCGGCGTCGGGCCGATGACCTGCCGGTCGACCATGGCGAACAGCGACGGATCGGCGATGACCGAGCCGGTGCGGCCGGTGCTGGCGGCGGGCGAGGTCAAGTATGTCGGCCAGCCGGTGGTGGCGGTGGTCGCCGACGACGATTCGACAGCATTGGACGCTCTTGAGGCCATTTCGATCGATTTCGAGGACCTTCCGGTTGTCCTCGACCTGGAGTTCGCAATCGGGGGTGGCAGTCCGGCGATCTGGGACGAGGCCCCCGGCAACGTCGGCATCGACTGGGAGAAGGGCAACCCGGCCGACACCGCGCGCGCCTTCGCCGAGGCGGCGCACGTCGTCGAGCTGACGGTCCGGCACCCGCGCATCGCCATCGTCCCGGTCGAGACCCGCGGCTGCATCGGCGAGTTCGACGCCGGCACCGGCCGCTACACCCTGTGGACCCCGAGCCAGGGCGTGGTGTCGCTGCGCGCCGCCATGGCCGACTACCTGGGCGTCGCCCACGACCGCGTCCGCGTCGTCACCGAGGACGTCGGTGGCAGCTTCGCGGTCAAGATCTGGCCGTACCCCGAGCAGGTCCTGGTGCTGGCCGCCGCCAAGGCCGCCGGCCGGCCGGTCAAGTGGATCTCCAGCCGCACCGAGGGCATGGTGTCCGACGCCATGGGCCGCGGCCGCATCGACCGCGCCGCGCTGGCGCTCGACGCCGACCTCAACTTCACCGGCTTCCGGATCGACGCCCTGGCCGACGTCGGCGCCTTCTGGAACGCCGTCAACCCGACCATCGTCACCTCCGGCGCGGTCCGGGTGTTCGGGCATTGCTACAAGATCCCCGGCCTGCACTACCGGGTGCGCGGGGTGTTCACCAACGCCGTGCCGACCGACGCCTACCGCGGCGCCGGCAAGCCGGAGAGCGTGTCGACCCTCGAGCGGCTGATCGACGTCGCCGCCGAGCGCCTCGGCGTCGACCGGGTCGAGCTGCGCCGCCGCAACTTGGTGCAGGCCGCCGACCTGCCGTACCGCACCGCCATGGGCGAGACCTACGACGGCGGCGACTTCCCGGCGGTGCTGGAGCGCCTGCTCGGCGACGCCGACTGGGCGGGCTTCCCGCGCCGCAAGCAAGCGAGCGAGGCCAGGGGACTGCGCCGCGGCCTCGGCATCGGCCTGCACCTGCACGCCACCGGCGGCTCGATCGCCGAGCGCAGCGAGGTCCGCGCCCTGCCCGACGGCACCGTCCTGGTCCGCACCGGCACCCAGGATTCCGGCCAGGGCCACCGCACCGCGCTGGCCATCGTCGCCTCGGAGACTTTGGAGATCCCGGTCGAGCGCATTCGCGTCGAGCAGGGCGACAGCGACTTCCTGGAAAAGGGCGGCGGCACCGGCGGCTCCAATTTGCTGTCGATCGCCGGCAACACCGTGCACCGCACCGCCCTGCAAATGATCGACCAGGCCAGGCAGGTCGCCGCCCACCTGCTGGAGGCGGCGGTCCCCGACGTCGAGTACGGCTTCGGCGAGTTCCGCATCGCCGGCACCGACCGGAGCATCGCCCTCGGCGAGGTCGCCGCCGGCTGGGACCGGATCCCGCCCGAGCAGCGCGACGGCGAGCTGGGATCGGGCTGCGTCGCCCAGCTCGACTTCGAGGGGCTGCACACCACCTTCCCGAACGGCGGCTACGCCGTCGAGGTCGAGGTCGACCCCGATACCGGCGCGGTCCGGGTCGAGCGCTTCACCGGCGTCGACGACCTCGGCCGGGTGATCAACGAGCCGACCGCCCTCGGCCAGCTGCACGGTGGCATCGCCCAGGAGATCGGCGAGGTGCTGCTGGAGGCGGTGCGCTACGACCCGGAGAGCGGCCAGCTGCTGTCGGGGTCGCTGATGGATTACTGCCTGCCGCGGGCCGACGACATGCCGTTCTTCACGCTCGCCTGGGCCCCGACCGCCAGCCCGAACGCCCTGATCGGCGCCAAGGGAGTCGGCGAGGTCTCGTCGATCGGCGCGCCGGGGCCGGTGATGAACGCCGTGCTGGAAGCCCTGCGCCCGCTCGGCATCGAGCACCTCGACACGCCGCTGACCCCGGAGACCGTCTGGCGGGCGATCCACCGCGCCTGACCCTTCGCGGCCCCGCTGCGCGGGGGCACCTCAGGCTTTTCGACCTTCCCGCCCCCTCGGCGTCCCGGCTATCCTACCCGGCTATCCTAATAGTGCGGATCGTCGATCAGGGCCGTCGGCTTGGCGAGGCCGGTCAGGTCGGCCGGTTTGTTGATCCGGACCCGCGCGCCTTCGACGATCACGCCATAAGGTTTCAAGGAGGCGAAGGCGCGCGACAGGTTTTCCGGCGTCATGCCGAGCCAGGAGGCGAGCAGGCGCTTCTCGTGCGGCAGTTCGAACGCGCCGTTGCCGCCGGTCGCGGCATGCCGGCGCACCAGGTAGTTGGCCAGCCGTTCGACCGAGGAGCGCAGCTTCAGGTTCTTGGTGTAGCGGATCGTGTCGCGGAAACAGTCGGCGAGTTCGCCGACGATGGCGACGGCGAAGGCCCGGTCCTCGGCGAAGGCGCGCCGCACGTCCTGG
>CAYNFA010000338.1:0-5068 GCA_964396345.1 uncultured Thalassobaculum sp. | reverse complement strand
CGTCGCCGGCGAAGGCGGCGTCGACGTCGCCGCTCGCCACCCGGCCGCGCACCAGCACGTTGCCTGGTGAGCCTGGGTGCAGCAGCGGCGCGCCCTCGGTCGTCGCCGCCTCGATGCCGACCACGGCGGCGCGCGGGCTCCAGGCGATCGGGAACCCCGCGAGGTCGAGCGCCTCGAACGTCGCGCGGTCCTCGACCACGACCGCCGCCACCGCCTCGCCGCGGTAGCGCACGAAGCGGTCCGCGAACACCGGCTGGTCCTTGAGCGTGGGGTAGATCCCGAAGCTGTTGCTGCCGGGAACGTCGGCGGCGGTCAGCACCGCCACCACCCCGGGGTTCGCCGTCCGCCACCCGTCGACGTCGCCGAGCGCGAAGTCGGCGAGCGGGTGCGGTGAGCGCAGCATCCGGAGCCAGAGCGCGCCGTCGGGCTGGCCGTCGTCGGCGTAGCGCTCGCTGCCGTCGAGCCTGGCGGTGCCGTCGAGCCGGCCGACCCGCGCCCCGACTGCGCTCCCGGCCACCGGCATCGCCGGCTCGGCGGCGTCGGACGCGGCGTCCAGCACCGCCTCGACGATCTTCTGGTAGCCGGTGCAGCGGCACAGCACGCCGCCGAGCGCGTCCAGCGCCTGCGCCCGGCTCGGCCGGGCCTCGCGGGCCAGCAGGTCGGCGGCCGCCATCAGCATGCCGGGGGTGCAGATCCCGCACTGCGCGGCACCGTGGCGGTGGAAGGCGCGCTGCAGGGTCGACAGCCGCCCGTCCGGTCCGGCCAGCCCTTCGACCGTGACGACCGCGGCCCCTTCGGCCTGGGCCACCGGCACCAGGCAGGCGCACACCTGGGCACCGTCCAGCAGCACCGTGCAGGCGCCGCAATCGCCGGCATCGCAGCCGACCTTGGTGCCGGTCAGGCCGAGATCGTCGCGCAGCACCCGGGCGAGGCGGCGCGCCGGGTCGACCGTCACCGACCGCTCGACGCCGTTGACCGTCAGCGTGATGGGGACTGTCGGCGCGATGGGAACCGTCAGCGCGATGGGGACCGTCAGGGCCGCCTCCGTCACGCCGCCGCCAGCTCGGCGAGGCAGCGCCGCACCAGCACGGCGGCGGCGGCGCGGCGGTAGCCGGCGTTGGCGCGCACGTCGTCGATCGGCGCGAGGCCGGCGAGGTGGGCATCCGAGACGGACGCGGCCATGCCGGCGGCCGGCCGGCCGACCAGATCGTGTTCCAGGCCGCGCAGCCGCACCGCCGCCGTCGAGCAGGCGCCGACTGCCAGCCGCAGCGCCGCCACGGAGCCGTCACCGGCTACGGTCAGGGTGCCGGCGACCATGACGATCGAGATCACCAGGTAGCGCCGGGCGCCGAGCTTGAGGAACCGGCCGGCGCCTTCCAGCGCGGTCGCCGGGATGTGGATCGCCGTCAGCAGCTCGTCCGGCCGCCGCGCCGTCCGTCGGTTGCCAAGCACGAACGCGTCGAGCGCCAGGCGCCGGCTGCCCTCGGCGGATGCCAGTTCGACCTCGGCGTCGAGCGACAGCAGGGCCGGCACCCCGTCGGCGGCCGGCGAGGCGTTGCAAAGGTTGCCGCCGACCGTGCCGCGGTTCTGAACCTGCAGGCCGCCGATCTCACGCGCGGCGGACTTCAGGCCGTCGCAGGACGGTGGCAGGTCTGCCGCGATCACCTCGCTCCAGGTCGATGCGGCTCCGATCGTCAGGCCGCCGCCGGGCGTGCGGCCGATACCACGCAGCTCCGGCAGGGCGGTGATGTCGAGAAGGTTCTCGTCCGGAGAGTGAACGACACGGGCCGGGTAATGATCGGTCCCACCCGCCAGCACCGTCCAGGGGCGGTCGTGGAGAGCGGCGAGCGCGTCCCCCAGTTTCCTCGGCCGCGTAAAGGTTCCCACCGCCATCGTTCCGGCCGTCGTCCCTGCCGACCCGTCCCTTGCCGACCCGTCCCTGCCGACCCCCGCGATCCAAGGGATCGTTCGTGTGCCTATGAGTGTGGTCACAGCCTCGCGAGGGGTCAAGCCGGCACACTGGATTTAGCCGCCCGGCGGTGCAACGCTGAGGGCATGGAGGGTCGAGCCGGCATCCCGTGGCTGGTCGGAGCCGCCTTGCTGGGTTGGGCTGGCGGGGGCCTTCCGGACTCGGCGATCGCCGAGGTCCCAGTCGATCTCGAACTGGTGCTCGCCATCGATTCCTCGGACAGCGTCGACCGGCGCGAATACGCCTTGCAGATCGGTGGCCTTGCCGACGCCTTTCGCGACGAAGCGGTCCACCGGGCGATCGCCGGCGGGCCGCTGGGATCGATCGCGGTGACGGTGGTCGAGTGGTCGGGCCGCTTTCAACAGGTGGTTCAGATACCCTGGACGCGCCTTGACGGCGAAGCTGCCGCCGCGTCGTTCGCGAGCGAGGTTGCCGGGCTGCGGCGGGCCTTCGGGGAAGGCGTGACCTCGATCTCCGGTGCCATCGACTTCGCCGCAGCGCAGTTCGACGGCAACGGTTTCGTCGCGTCGCGACGGGTCATCGATATCTCGTCCGACGGCGTCCAGAACCAGGGCCGCCGGATCGATCTGGCCCGCGACGCCGCGCTCGCCCGCGACGTGACGATCAACGCTCTGGTGATCCTCAACGAGATGCCCGATCTGGAAGAGTACTTCAGCGAGCGTGTGATCGGCGGGTTCGGGGCGTTCGTGATGACGGCCAACGATTATCCGGATTATCCCGAGGCAATACGGCGCAAGCTGCTGCGCGAAATCGGCCAAACGCCGGTCAGCCGGCGTCGCGACGGGGAGGGTCAGAGTGCCGGCCTGCCGTTGCCTGGCGCCGGGACGCTTCCCCCGTGACCCGAAGGCGCTGTTGGGCCCGGCTGGGGCTTTCGATGTTCGCGATGAGCCTCAGCGAGCCCGCCACATCCTCGCCTGAAAGACGGGGTCTGCTGACGTTTGCACCGCCAACGGCCCGATAGACCCATGCGCGCTGTCATCCTCGCCCTGCTCGTCGCCGTCACGGTCGGATGGGGCAATCCCGCGCGCGCCGAACCGGTCGACCTGGAGCTGGTTCTGGCCGTCGATTCCTCGGCGAGCGTCGACTACATCGAGTTCAACCTGCAGCTCGAGGGACTGTCCCACGCCTTCCGTGACCCGGATCTGGCGGATGCGATCGCCATCGGCGTCAACGGCTCGATCGCCGTTACCCTGATCGAATGGGCGAGCACCGACCGCCACGAGATCGTGGTGCCCTGGACCCGGATCGCCAGCGCCGCCGACGCAGAGGCGTTCGCCGGCATGATCGACCGATCGCCAAGGCTGATCCAGACCGGCGCCACCTCGATTTCGTCGGCCATTCGCTTCGCCAACAGTCTGTTCGCCGGTAACGGGTTCGAGGGGGTGCGTCGCGCCATCGACCTGTCCGGCGACGGCTACAACAATCAGGGCGAGGCGCTGGTCAGCGCCCGAACCGACGTGCTGGCCTCCGGCACCACGATCAACGCGCTGGCCATCGAGAACCAGGTACTGGGCCTCGCTGACTACTATGAGGACCAACTGATCGGCGGCGACGGCGCGTTCGTGATGCGGGCCGACAACTACCAGGACTATCTCGGCCAGATCCGGCGCAAGCTGCTTCGCGAGATTCAGGCGCCACCGATGTCGTAGCGCGCGGCCCGCCCGAGGCTTCGCGACCGGCGGCGGAACCCAGGGGATGATTGGACCGTTTCTGTGTGGGCCTTGGCCCGAGGGGGTGAGCCGCCGTGACCTCCGGATCCGGCGGCCGCGGCAGCGGCAACCTAACCGGGAGCGCGCGGAATGCGACGCCTCACGCGGACCACCTTCGATCAACCCCAACCGCCGCGGGAGTGGGAGCGTGGCTTTGCGGTGATAGCTGGCGGCAATTTCGGCGCTGCGGGGAACCGGCCGGATCCAGCAAGGCTCGCTGTGCCGGTCGCGACCTTCGACTTCGTCCAACCGGTTGCCGGGCCGGCGATCGGGTGGCCGGACGCCGGCGGCCCCGTGGTTGCCGCGATGGCGTTCCCGCAACGCCCGGATCCCGGCGTTCCCTTCGGCCAAGGCACCCATCGGCCATGGATCGGCGCTTGGCTGACGGGCTCGCTGCCGGCGTTCGCCATGGGGCGACCGGGGTTGGTCGCGGTCATCGTGGTCGTCGTTTCCGGTGTTGCCGGCGCATCGCTGTTTGCGCCGACCGCCGCCGATCGAGGCGCCCCTACCGATCGTGGGACGACGCTGGCGGAGGTAGCGGCTCTCTCTCCGACTCTGCCCCTGGTGGCCTCGCCGCAGCCGCCGGAGGTGCTTTCGGCCTTTGGGCGACACCCATCGCCGGAAATGCCCAGGACGCCCGAACCGGAGACGGCGGTCGCTCCGCAGCCGGTAATCACGGCCCCGGGTGCCGCGGCTGAAACGGTCCCCGTCGAGACGCTTGCGGAACTGCCGGAAGCGGGATTGGTGGCCGAGGCGCGGACGGCGGCGCTGGCCGAAACGCGGTCCCACGCTGCGGTCCGCGCGGCGGCTGCCTCGCCGCCTCTTCCCCAGCGCTCCCCGCTGGTCGGCAACGTTCAACGCGCCCTGCACAGCCACGGCATCGACCCGGGGCCGGTCGACGGTGCTTTGGGGCCTCGGACGGTGGCGGCGGTAAAGATCTTTCAGGAGAGGGTCGGCGCTCGACCGGACGGAGTGGTGGACACCGCGCTGCTTCGCCGGATCGAGACCTCGGATCCGGTGCGGTTCCGACGGGCAGAGGCGTCTCGGTCTGGCGGAGGGCCCGTTCCGGCCGATCCACCCGCCGGACCTCTGGCCGGCCTGGTCCGCGCTCTCGGTGAGCTGTTCGGCACCGCGGGGGTCGCCATACGACCATCCGGATCGAGCGGTTCGCCCGCCGGCCCGGACTTCACGGGCCACCGTGGCGGCGCCGACGGGCTCTGACGGCATCTGATCCGGCACCGCGAGGGGCGTGGATCGACCGGGGCGGTCGGGAGTGGTGACGGAACCGCCGCGGTTCGAGGGACGTTTTTAAGGGGACAACCGGCAGAGGAGGAGAGCCGTTGCTGCTGCGTGCAGCGCGGCTTAAGCC
>CAYNFA010000337.1:0-5079 GCA_964396345.1 uncultured Thalassobaculum sp. | reverse complement strand
CCGGTTACCTGGGTCACCCGGTTACCTGGGTCACCCGGTTACCTGGGTCACCCGGCGGCGACTACTGCCCGCGCCTCGCGGCGGTTGAGCTTGGCGCTCTCGCTTTTGAGTTGGCCGCACGCCGCCTGGATGTCACGGCCGCGCGGGGTCCGCACCGGCGACGCGTAGCCAGCCTTCAGCACGATCTGCGCGAACCGCTCGATGGTCGCGTCGTCAGAGCAGACATACGTCGAGCCCGGCCAGGGATTGAACGGAATCAGGTTGATCTTCGCCGGAATGCCGTCGATCAGGGCGACCAGCCGCCGGGCGTCCTCCGGCGCGTCGTTGACACCCGCCAACATGACGTACTCGAAGGTGATGCGCCGGGCGTTGTTGATCCCGGGATAGCTCCGGCAGGCGTCGAGCAGCTCCGCGATCGGCCATTTTCGGTTGATCGGCACCAGATCGTCGCGCACCGCGTCGGTGGTCGCGTGCAGGGAGATGGCGAGGTTCACGCCCAGTTCGGCGCCGCACCGCATCATCATCGGCACCACGCCGGAGGTCGACAGCGTGATCCGACGCTTCGACAGCGCCAGACCTTCGCCGTCCATGATCACCCGCAGGGCGGACGCGACGTTCTCGAAATTGTAGAGCGGCTCGCCCATCCCCATCAGGACGATGTTGGTGAGCCGGCGGTCCGGCTGCGCGGTCGGATAGCCGTCGAGGTGGTCGAGCGCCGCCATCACCTGGCCGACGATCTCGGCGGCGGTCAGGTTCCGCACCAAGCGCTGGGTCCCAGTGTGGCAGAACGAGCAGGTCAGCGTGCAGCCGACCTGCGAGGAGACGCAGAGCGTGCCGCGGTCCTCCTCCGGAATGAACACCGTTTCGGCCTCGTTGCCGTCGGCGAAGCGGAACAGCCACTTGATGGTCCCGTCCGCGCTGTCCTGACGGGTCACCACCACCGGGCGCGAGATCCGGAAGGTCTCGGCGAGAAGCGCGCGCAGCGGCTTCGCGAGCGTGGTCATGGCCTGGAAATCGGTGACGCCCCTATGGTACAGCCAATGCCAGACCTGCCCGGCGCGGAACGCTGGCAGGCCGATCGCCGCCAGCGCTGAAGCCAGCGCCGGCCTTTCCAGCCCGATCAGGTCGGCACGCGAATCGGCCGGGCGGGCGGCGAAAGCGAGCAGTTCGGAGCGCGGGTCGGAGGCGACGTCGCGGCTGGTGGCGGCAGAGATCGACATGAAGCCCAACATGCGGTGCGGGTGGCCGGGGCGCAAGTCCCGCAAGCCCCGAAAATCGGCTATTCCCTCACCGCTAGCGCGGACAGGTGGTGTCGATCGCCTTCTTGGTGGCGGTGAAGCCGATCAGTGAGTAGGTGTCGGTGGTCTCGGTGCCGCGGGCGGAGACCCCCTTCACGACCATGCCGGCACCGTTGACCATCGCCGCAACCATGGCGCGGTCGTCCTCCGGCCCCTGGGTCCAGGCTTTGTCGGCGTCCGTGAATAGTTCGAAGGTCTGGGCTCCGATTGCCACCGAAACCGTGCTGTCCTTCCTGTAGGGGTAGCCGGCAACGAAGCTGACCTCGCCCCGGCCACCGGAGGTCGGGTCGTTGGTGACCAGGACGAACGCCGGGTCGCGCTTGGCGTAGTCGCCGACCTGCTTCTTCGGGGCGCTGGCCATGTAGCACACGGTCGCCGACCCCTTCTTGAAGGTGTAAGCCTTCCAGTCGCCGTTCTCGCCGCCCGGAATCACCGTCTGCGCGATCGCCGAGCCGGCGACGGCCGCCAGCCCGACCCCCACCAGAACGCCCATCGCTGTCGCGCGCATCCGCCGCATGGTCCCTCGCTTGTCCGTCGTATCAGCCCGCCAACGATGGAATGCCATCCCCGGCAAGGGAATTCAATGCGAGCGATGGGGCGAGACGATGGCGCCGGCAGAGTCGATGTCGAACAGACGCCGGTTGCGGGACGCCGGTCGCTGCCCCACCATCGCCGCATGCAGTCAATAAGCCCTCCCGGCACGACCGCTCGGTCACACGACGCGCTCATCGAAGCCATCGCCGCCAGCGGCGACAGGACGGCCTTCGCCGAACTGTTCGCCCATTTCGCGCCCCGACTGAAGGCCTACCTGCTCCGCCTCGGCGCCGACGCGGCAACCGCCGAGGAAGTCGCCCAGGAGGTAATGCTGACGGTCTGGCGAAAGGCTGCCAGCTTCGACCGCCGCCAGGCGGGCGCCGGAACCTGGATCTTCACGATAGCCCGGAACCGGCGGATCGACCGGCTGCGCCGCGAGCGCCGTCCGGAATTCGATCCGAGCGATCCGGCGCTGGTCCCGGCCGCCCCGGCGGAGGCCGACCAGACCGTCTGGACCGGCCAGGTCGAGGGTCGCCTGCGAGTTGCGATCGACGCGCTGCCGCCGGAGCAATCCGATTTGATCCGGCGTGCGTACTTTGAAGATCTTTCCCATCGGGAGATCGCCGAGCAAAGCGGTCTTCCCCTTGGGACGGTGAAGTCCCGCATACGCCTGGCCCTGCAACGGCTGCGCGAGAGGATCGACGACCTTGGCTGACGACAGTCCCGCGTTTCATCCCGACCCGGAAGCGATTCTCGCCTACGCGGCCGGCACCCTCGACGAGGCCAGCTCGGTGCTGGTCGCGACCCATCTGGCGCTGTGCCCCCGCTGCCGCTGCGAATCGGCGCGGCTGGAAGCTGTCGGCGGCGCTTTGACCACCGGCCTGGAGCCGACCGCGCTGTCGGCCGGCGCCCTGGAAGCGGCGCTGGCGCGCCTCGGCGATCCCGAGCCGGACGCGCCGCCGGCGCCGGCGGTTGTCCGCTACGACCAGGAAACGTGTCAGGCGGTCCCGGAGCCCCTCAGAAGCTACCTCGGCGGCGACCTTTCCGCCCTGCCCTGGCGGTGGCGCGGGTTTGCGGTCCGCGAGATGCCGCTCGACATCGCCGGCGGCGGTGTGCGGGCCTCGCTGATCCGGGTACGGGCCGGGGCGGCGCTGCCGGCGCATACCCACACCGGCGTCGAGACGACCCTGGTGTTGAGCGGTGCCTTCCAGGATGGCGACAGCCGGTTCGGGCGTGGCGACGTCGCGACCGCCACCCATTCGATCGACCACCGGCCCGTGGCGACGCCGGAGGCGGAGTGCCTCTGCTTCGCGGTGATCGATGGACCGTTGCGCCTGACCGGTCCGGTCGGCCGCCTGCTTAACCGGTTCGTGCGGATGTGAGCGCCGGAACCGCGCGTTGAACCGGCGAGCTTGGCCTCGCGCTCTGAGGATCGGTCGTGCCATAGTCGGCTTCGACTCGTCCGATTCACTGCCACACAGCGGAGGAGTGCGCCCTATGACCGCACTGGATAGCTCGCTGACGACACTGCAGGCCCGTTACGGCGTGGCGATCCCGGTCGACCGGGGCCATGAACTGGTCATCGTGAACACGTATGGAACTCAGGCGATCGATGCCTGGGCACTTAACCGCGCAAACCTGAACGAGTTCCTGTCGATGGAACACACGCGGTCGCGGCTGAGCCGGGTGATCCCGAGGGTGGGAGACACGCTGGTCTCGAACCGTCGGGCGCCCATGCTGACGATCGTGGAGGACACGTCGCCCGGCGTGCACGACACCCTGCTGTGCGCCTGCAACCCGGAGATCTATCGAGAGCACGGGTGCCCGGAAGGCCATCGCAGCTGCGAGGGAAACTTCCACGAGGCGCTGAGCCAACAGGGATTGGCGCTGGGGTGCACCCCGGCACCGTTCAATCTCTTCATGAACGTCGCGGTCGGCAGCCACGGCGAGGTGCTGCGCGCGGCACCGGTCTCGAAACCGGGCGATCGGTTGCGAGTCCGTGCGGAAATGGACGTGTTCGTCGTGCTGTCGGCGTGCCCTCAGGACGTCACGCCCATCAATGGCGACGACTGCACCCCGCGCGACATCCAGTACACGGTGCTCTGATACGGTCGGCAGGGGTCGCTACCTGTTGAAGATGCTCTTGCTGGCCCGCTCCAAATGCGCTCGCAGCAGCGTTCGGGCCTTGCGGATGTGAGCGCGCTCGAGGGCGTCGATGATCGCCAGATGCTCGGTGCACCAGAGCGATATTCGCTGGCGATCGGTGTACTCGAGGTATTCCAGCATCCGTCGCAGGCGGTTCTGGTTTCGGATCGCTTCTAGGAAGAACGGATTGCCCGAGATACTCGCGATCATCTCGTGGAAGCTGGCGTCGACCTCGAAAACCTCGGCCCTAACGACATCGTCGCGCTTGGCGCTCTTCAACGCGTCGAAATGCCGTAGCCGCGAGCGCGCGAGCGCAGCCCGGTCGATCGTCAGGTTCGGCTGCGCCAGCGCGGCGGGCTCGACGAGCAGCCGGAACGCGTAGCTCTGTGTCAGCGCCTGCCGCGAGTTGATCGCCGGCTCAAAGGTCCAGCCGCGTCCCGGGTTGCGGCGAACGAGGCCCTCTTCGCGAAGCCGGGACAGCACCGACACGACCCGACTTTCGGGCACGCTGTATCGGCGGACCAGATCGACCTGCATGAAGCGTTCCGGCAACCGCTGGGCCAGGCGATCGTCGATGATGGCGAGATACAGCGCGTTGTCGGGGGTCGACGTGCGCTGCAGGGCCAAGCCCTCGAGCGTCCTGGCGTCGGTCGTCAGGAAGTATCCATGGTTGCGGCGGTGCTCGATGACTCCCTGCTCGGCCAGCAGGTGCAGCGCCGCCCGGATCGGGGTGCGCGAAACGCCGAGGGAATCCGCCAGCGCCATCTCGGTCACGTGGTCGCCGGCCACCAGGTTCATGGCGACGACCTGCTCGCAGACCCGCCGGGCCAGCCACGCGCGACGCTGCTCGCGCGTGCCGGTGAGCCTGTCCAGCGGTACGACCCCGTGGCGAAGCGCCTTCGTCATATCCGTCTTCACGCGAAATTCCCGGGGTCATAAGGGACTGTTTCCGGGCCGGCAATAGCGCTTGCATTGTACAACTCGACCCTTAACATACAATCGTCGCTCCAAACACGAGCCTGCGGCGATGATCCGCCCGGGGGCGTGCCGACGTCCCGTTGGCGCCGTCCAGTGTTCGATCATCTCGGGTGTGACGTTGCAC
>CAYNFA010000336.1:0-5101 GCA_964396345.1 uncultured Thalassobaculum sp. | reverse complement strand
GCGGCGAGCCGGCGAACTTCCTGGACGTCGGCGGCGGCGCCACCAAGGAGCGGGTCACGGCGGCGTTCAAGATTATCCTGTCGGACAAGAACGTCGAGGGCATCCTGGTCAACATCTTCGGCGGCATCATGCGGTGCGACGTGATCGCCGAGGGCGTGGTGGCGGCCGCCCGCGAGGTCAGCCTGCACGTGCCGCTGGTGGTCCGACTGGAGGGCACCAACGTCGAGCTGGGCAAGCAGATCCTGGCGGAATCCGGCCTGCCGATCGTGTCGGCGGACAATCTCGGGGACGCCGCGGCGAAAATCGTCAAAGCGGTGAAGGAGGCGGCCTGATGTCGGTTCTCGTCGACGCGAACACCAAGGTCATCTGCCAGGGATTCACCGGCAGCCAGGGGACCTTCCACTCCGAGCAGGCCATCAAGTACGGCACCAAGATGGTCGGCGGCGTCACCCCCGGCAAGGGCGGTCAGACGCATCTCGGCCTGCCGGTTTTCGACACCGTGCACGAGGCGGTCGCGCGGACCGGCGCCAACGCCAGTGTCATCTACGTGCCGCCGCCGTTCGCCGCCGACTCCATCCTGGAGGCGGTCGACGCCGAGGTTCCGCTGGTGATCTGCATCACCGAGGGTATCCCGGTGCTCGACATGCTGAAGGTCAAGCGCGCCCTGTGCGGCACCAAGACCCGGCTGATCGGTCCGAACTGCCCCGGCGTGATCACGCCGGACGCCTGCAAGATCGGCATCATGCCGGGCCATATTCACAAGCGCGGCAAGATCGGCATCGTCTCGAAGTCCGGCACGCTGACCTATGAAGCGGTGGCCCAGACGACGGCCGCCGGGCTAGGCCAGTCGACCTGCGTCGGCATCGGCGGCGACCCGGTCAACGGCACCAGTTTCATCGACGTGCTGGAGATGTTCCTGGCCGACGACGAGACCCAGGGCATCATCATGATCGGCGAGATCGGCGGATCGGCCGAGGAGGACGCGGCGGCGTTCCTCAAATCCTCGAAGGTCAAGAAGCCGGTGGCCGGTTTCATCGCCGGAGTGACGGCGCCTCCGGGCCGCCGCATGGGGCACGCCGGCGCGATCATCGCCGGCGGCAAGGGTGGCGCCGACGACAAGATGGAGGCGATGCGGGCGGCCGGCATCCGGGTGTCGGACTCGCCGGCCCGGCTCGGCGAGACGATGCTCGCGGCCATCAAGGGCTGAGGGCAAGGGCTGAGGGCGGCGAGGGCGGGACCGGGTCCCGCCCTTGATCCGTCGGCCGGTTGCGACGACCATTTGGCATGGGTTCGGCGCGGCCGGCCTTACGGTGGTATACCGGCGGGGCCGGATCCGGATCGGGCTGTGGGATGGTGCCGATTCGGCTGTGACGAGAGGCGGTGAGCGCTCATGTCGACTGACTTTCTCGACCTTAGCTTCCTGAACGGCGCCAACGCGCCGTTCATGGCGGAACTGTACGCCCGCTACCTCGGCGACCCGAGCGCGGTCGACGCCAGCTGGCGAAGCTACTTCGACCAGCTCCACGACGATGCGGGGGCGGCGGTGCAGGACGCCAGCGGCCCGAGCTGGGCGCCGCGCAGCACCAGGGTGATCGGCGCCGTCGACCCGGCGGCTGCCGCCAGGCCATCCGCGAAGGCCACCGGAACCCCGGCCCATTCGGCCGCGGACGTTCGCGCCGCGACGCTCGACTCGCTGCGCGCGATCATGCTGATCCGGGCCTACCGGATCCGCGGCCACCTGCGCGCCAAGCTCGACCCGCTCGGCCTGGACGAGCCGACGCCGCACCCCGAGCTGGAGCCTGAGACCTACGGCTTCACCGCCGCCGACTGGGACCGGCCGATCTTCATCAATCACGTGCTCGGCCTCGAGACCGCCACCCTCCGCGAGATCATGGATCTGCTGGAGGCGACGTACTGCGCGTCGATCGGCGTCGAGTTCATGCACATCCAGGATCCGGCCCAGAAGGCCTGGATCCAGGAGCGTATCGAGCAGATCCGCAACCAGACCGACTTCACCGAGCGCGGCAAGCGGGCGATCCTGGACCGGCTGACCGCCGCCGAGTGCTTCGAGAAGTTCCTGGCCGTCAAGTATGTCGGCACCAAGCGCTTCGGCCTCGACGGCAGCGAGAGCCTGATCCCGGCGCTCGAGCAGATTCTCAAGCGCGGCAGCCAGATCGGCCTCGAGGAGGTGGTGCTCGGCATGGCCCACCGCGGCCGGCTGAACGTGCTCTGCAACTTCATGGACAAGCCGTTCCGGGCGATCATCTCGGAGTTCCTCGGCAATCCGGCGAACCCCGAGGACGCTGGCGGCTCGGGCGACGTGAAGTACCACATGGGGGTGTCTGCGGACCGCGAGTTTGACGACGTCAACATCCACCTGACCCTGAACGCCAACCCCTCGCACCTGGAAATCGTCAACCCGGTGGTGCTCGGGCGGGTGCGGGCCAAGCAGGTGCAGCGCGGCGACCGCGACCGCAAGAAGGTGATGGGCATCCTGCTGCACGGCGACGCCGCGTTCGCCGGCCAGGGCGTGGTGGCGGAGACCTTCGACTTCTCCGACCTGCGCGGCTATCGCACCGGCGGCACCATCCACATCATCGTGAACAACCAGATCGGCTTCACCACCAGCCCGCATTACTCGCGCTCGTCGCCGTACCCGACCGACGTCGCGAAGATGGTCATGGCGCCGATCTTCCACGCGAACGCCGACGATCCGGAGGCGGTCGTCCACGTCGCGCGGATCGCCACCGAGTTCCGCCAGGAGTTCGGCGTCGACGTGGTGCTGGATATCATCTGCTACCGCCGGTTCGGGCACAACGAGGGCGACGAGCCGACGTTCACCCAGCCGCAGATGTACGCCAAGATCGCCGCGCAGCCGACCACCCGGCAGATCTACGCCGACCAGTTGACCGCCGAGGGCGTGATCGCCGAGGGCGAGGGTGACCGTCTGGTCGAGCAGCAGAACGCCTATCTGGCGCAGGAGTTCGAGGCCGGCCTGTCCTACAAGCCGAACAAGGCGGACTGGCTGGAGGGCAAGTGGTCCGGCATGAAGGTCGCGTCCGGCGACGCCCGGCGCGGCGAGACCGCGGTCGCGCTCGACGAGCTGAAGCGGATCGGTGAGCGGCTGTGCGACGTGCCGGCGGATTTCGACCTGAACCGCAAGCTGACCCGCTTCATCGACGGCCGTCGCAAGGCGATCGAGTCCGGCGAGGGCGTGGACTGGTCGTTCGGCGAGGCGCTGGCGTTCGGGAGCCTGCTGGCCGAGGGCGCGCCGGTGCGGCTGTCGGGGCAGGATTCCGGCCGCGGCACCTTCTCGCAGCGCCACTCGGTCTACATCGACCAGACCACCGAAGAGCGCTATGTCCCGCTGAACCACGTCCAGGAAGGGCAGGCGCTTTACGAGGTCATCGACAGCCCGCTCTCTGAGGCCGGCGTGCTCGGGTTCGAGTACGGCTTCAGTCAGGCCGAACCGAACTCGCTCGTGCTGTGGGAAGCGCAGTTCGGCGACTTCGCCAACGGTGCCCAGGTGATCGTCGACCAGTTCGTGTCGTCGGGCGAGGCCAAGTGGCTGCGCATGTCTGGCCTGGTGATGCTGTTGCCGCACGGCTACGAGGGCCAGGGTCCGGAGCATTCCTCGGCGCGCCTGGAGCGGTACCTCCAGTTGTGCGGCGAGGACAACATGCAGGTGGTGAACTGCACCACCCCGGCGAACTACTTCCACGTGCTGCGGCGGCAGATCAAGCGCGACTTCCGCAAGCCGCTGATCGTGATGACCCCGAAGTCGCTGCTGCGGCACAAGCTGTGCGTCTCGTCGTTCGCCGAGATGGGCCCGGGCACGACCTTCCACCGGGTGCTCTACGACAACGAGGTCCTGTGCGACGACAAGGACGTCAAGCGGGTCGTGCTGTGCTCGGGCAAGGTGTACTACGACCTCTACGAGGAGCGCGCGAAGCGCGGCATCCGGGACGTGTTCTTCCTGCGAATGGAGCAGATCTACCCGTTCCCCGAGAAGGCGTTGCTGCACGAGCTGTCGCGGTTCCCGCAGGCCGACGTCGTGTGGTGCCAGGAGGAGCCCCAGAACATGGGGTCGTGGACCTACATCGACCGCCGGCTGGAAGACGTGCTGATCGAACTCGACGGCGCCTGCCGCCGGCCGCGCTACGTTGGCCGGCCCGAGGCGGCGTCGCCGGCGACCGGCAACCACAGCCGGCACGTGCGCGAGCAGCAGAAGCTCATCGACGAGGCGCTGACCGTCAGCCAGTCGGCCCGCAAGGGCCGCTTGGCGGCCGAGTAGTCTCGGACCCACCCATTCGGCGACGGGCTGCCGCGGCGGCCCGTCGTTTCTCGAACGACAGACAAGAGGCGCGTAGGCGATGGCGACGCAGATCACCGTTCCGGCTCTCGGCGAATCCGTTTCCGAGGCGACGGTCGCGAAGTGGATGAAGGCGGTGGGCGACGCCGTGCAGGCGGATGAACCGCTGGTCGAACTGGAGACCGACAAGGTCACCCTCGAGGTCAACGCCCCGGCGTCGGGCGTGCTGATCGAGATCGCCGCCAAGGACGGCGCCGAGGTCGCGGTCGGGGCCCTGCTCGGCACCATCGACGAGAGCGCCAAGGCGTCGGCGAAGAAGCCCGAGCCCGCCAAACCGGAGCCTGCCAAGGAAGCCGCCAAGCCGGCGGCACCGGCGCCCGCCAAGACCGAGGCAGCGCCCGCCCCGAAGCCGGCTCCCGCTGCCGCACCGGCGGCCGCGACCTTCGACGTTCAGACCCTGTCGCCGGCGGTCCGCAAGCTGGTCGACGACAACGACCTGGATCCCGCCAAGATCAAGCCGTCCGGCAAGGACGGCAGGCTGACCAAGGAAGACGTCCAGAAGGCGATCGAGGCCGGCAACGCCAAGCGCAGCTACTCCGCCGCTCCGGCCGCCGGCGCGGCACCGGCGGCATCCGGCCCGCTGCCGCCGCGCGCCGAAGACCCGCGCGAGGAGCGGGTGAAGATGACCCGGCTGCGCCAGGCGATCGCCCGGCGCCTGAAGGAAGCCCAGAACACCGCCGCCATGCTGACGACCTTCAACGAGGTCGACATGACCGCGGTGATGGCGCT
>CAYNFA010000335.1:0-5103 GCA_964396345.1 uncultured Thalassobaculum sp. | reverse complement strand
GCTCGACGCCGGATGGCGACACCCCGACGAGGCCTCCCGAGGCTTCGACGCGGCCCCAGGCATCGCGCCCGGCGGCGCCGATCGCGCTCGCCGATTGCGACCGCACCGGACCCGAGCCGGGCAGCAGGCTGATCAGCCGGGTCAGGGTGACGGCGGCGTCGGCGCGCTCGGTTCCGGGTGCGAAGAACGCCTCGGCGGTGAAGCGCGGCGCGCCCCCGGCGGTTTCGGCGTCGCGGTCGGCGACCGCCCCGGTCACGACCGTATCGGTGCGCGGCATCAGCGACACCATCGGCGCTATCCGGACCGCGACCTCGGTGGCGCCGAGCGAGGCGAGCCTCGCCGCCGGCATCTCGATGCGGGTGCGGGTGAAGTCACCCTCGCTGACGTAGCCGAGCAGGCCGGCGGCCGAAAACTCGGTGGTCGAGCCGTCGGTGCGGCGCACCACCAGGGTCACGTCGCCGGCCCCGGCCGGGTCGTAGCGCTGGCCGGCTTGCGGGACCGGCCGGTCCTCCTGCAGGCAGAACGACGACACCAGCGCCGTGCACGCGCCGTCGGCGCAGGTCAGCGGAATCGGCTGGGCGGCGGCGATCAGGCCCAGCACCTGGGGCGGCAGGGCGGAAGCCGTCCTGTCGGCCGAGGCGCTGTCGGCGAGCGCCGGAATGGTCAGGAAGCAGGCGGCGAAGGCGAGCGAAAAACTGGCACGCATGGCGATCCTCCTCGAACCGGTCCCCGCGCCCTCTCATCGGCGCCTTGGACCGATCGGTCAAAGTGTCGCACCGCGCCGCTCGCCGGTCAAACCGCCGCCCTGCCATCGCGTGGCCATCGCGTGGCGTGGTCCAGGCGCGACCCGCGGGCGTCGGGCCGGTGCAAGACGGCGGCTCGGCGGGCGCCGAGACTCCCCCCAGAGGGAGTGCGCCGGCGATCCGGCGCGAGGCGCTTTTGGAGGCCGCCATGACGCAGGACACCGACGCTCCGATCGCCGAGGCCGGCGCCGACGGCGAGGCCCGCCACGAACGCCGCGGCCGCGGCGCCGGCAGCGGCCGTGAGGCGCGGCGGGCGGCGCGTGCCCGGCCGAAGACCGCCTACGCCCCTTACATCCTGCGGCGCGTGCCGACCTACGACGTGCTGTCGGAGGAAGGCCTGCAGATCATCGAGGCCAACGCCGAGACGATCCTGGAGGAGATCGGCATCGATTTCCGCGATGACGCCGAGGCGCTGGCGCTGTGGCGCGACGCCGGCGCCGACGTGCAGGGCGAGCGCGTGCACATCCCGCGCGGACTGGCCCGCGCGCTGATCGCCACGGCGCCGGCGACCTTCACCCAGCATGCCCGCAACCCGGAACGCTCGGTCGAGATCGGCGGCAAGGCGATGGTGTTCGCGCCGGTCTACGGCCCGCCCTTCGTGCGCGACCTCGACGGCGGGCGGCGCTACGCCACCATCGAGGATTTCCGGAACTTCGTGAAGCTGGCCTACCTGGCGCCGGCGATGCACCACTCCGGCGGGACGGTGTGCGAGCCGGTCGACCTGCCGGTGAACAAGCGCCATTTGGACATGGTCTACGCCCACATCCGGTACTCCGACAAACCGTTCATGGGTTCGGTCACCCACCCGCTGCGCGCCCTCGACACCATCGAGATGGCGAAGCTGACCTTCGGCGCCGAGTTCGTCGAGCGCCACGCGGTGATCACCTCGCTGATCAACGCCAACTCGCCGATGGTGTGGGATTCCACCATGCTCGGCGCGCTCAAGAACTACGCGCGCGCCAACCAGGCGACGATCGTGACGCCGTTCATCCTGGCGGGTGCGATGTCGCCGGTGACGGTCGCCGGCACCCTGGCCCAGACCCTGGCCGAGGCGATGGCGGGCATGGCGTTCGCCCAGCTCTGCCGGCCGGGCGCGCCGGTGATCTTCGGCAGCTTCGCCTCCTCGATCTCGATGCAGTCCGGCGCCCCGACCTTCGGCACGCCGGAGCCGGCGCTGGTGCTGTACGCCTGCGCCCAGCTCGCCCGCCGGCTCAACGTGCCGTTCCGCTCCGGCGGGGCGCTGTGCGGCTCCAAGGTGCCGGACGCCCAGGCGGCGTTCGAGAGCGCCAACACCCTGCTGCCGACGGTGCTGGCCGGCGTCAACTTCGTGCTGCACGCCGCCGGCTGGCTGGAGGGCGGGCTGACCTCGTCCTATGAGAAGTTCGTCCTGGACGCCGACCAGCTCGGCATGATGCGGACCATGCTGGAGGGCGTCGACCTCAGCGAGAACGGCCAGGCCATGGACGCCATCCGCGAGGTCGGCCCGGGCGCCCACTTCCTCGGCTGCGCCCACACCCAGGCGAATTTCGAGACCGCGTTCTTCCGCTCCTCGATCGCCGACAACAACACCTACGAGCAGTGGCTGGCCGAGGGCGAGCGCGACGCCGCCGCCCGCGCCTCGGTTCTGGTGAAACGAATGCTGGAGGAGTACGAGGCGCCGGCGATCGACCCGGCGGTCGACGAGGCGCTGCTCGACTTCATTGCCCGGAAGAAGGCGTCGTTCCCGGACTCAAACATCTGAGGCCCCGGTCGAGCGCGCCCTGGAGCGGTGGGTGGATCCCGGGTTCGACCGTCGCGGCACCCCACCCTGTCGTCATCCCGGCCAAGCGAAGCGCGAGCCGGGACCCATCCGCCGCCGCCGTGGTGAAGGCCGGCGCACGTCGCTTCGTGTTGGGGTGGACGGCCCCCGACGGGTCCCGGATCCGCCCCGCCGGAGGCGGTCCGGTCCGGGATGACGACGGGAGAGAGAGAGAGGGCCGGCTCACTGACTTGATGACGATGAAGGAGGGGGCCGCCTTTCCACCACAACGAGCGAGCGCCGCTCCGTCGGCGGCCGTCAACTTGTCAACGCCCGTCCGCTGCGGTAAGGCCCTGCCGATGGCGGCGGACCCCAAGCATCAGGCACTCGCGCATGTCAGCCGCCCGGGCGATCCGGGGCGGCTGATCGACGCCGAGCAGCACGCCCGCCAGCACACCGGCGTGCGCAAGGCGCACGAGACCGAGCTGATCGAGGACTATGTCGAGCTGATCGCCGACCTGATCGACGCGACCGGCGAGGCGCGGGCCGTCGACATCGCCCAGCGCATGGGGGTCCGGCAGGCGACCGTGACCTCGATGGTGCGGCGCTTGCAGGCCCGCGGCCTGGCCACCAGCGAGCCGTACCGGGCGATCTTCCTGACCGATTCCGGCCGTGCAATGGCCGACGAGTCGCGCGCCCGCCATGCGGTCGTGCTGCGCTTCCTGCTGGCGCTCGGCGTGCCCGAGCCGGTGGCGTTCCACGACGCCGAGGGTGTCGAGCACCACGTCAGCCCGACCACGCTGAAGGTGCTGGAAGACTGGATCGGGCGCCTGGAGGCGGGCGGCGGCGGGCGTTAGACCTCGATCCAAGGGCCGGCCGCGAGCAGAGCGGGCGCCGGCCCGCCCTCGTGGTGTCGCCGGAGGCGTTCTGCGCGGCAACCGGGTTCGCGATCGTCTGTCCACTTCCCGGATCCGCCCGTTTCCGAGCAGCGTTGTGCTTCCTGAGGGACTGCCGATCACCGGCGAGATTCTCGTCAGCCACATCCGCAGCATCGACACCCTCGGCCGCGCCGTCTCGCTGATGGGCGCGCGGGTGCCGGCTCCGGTGCTGGCGGAAGTGAGGGCAAAGGCCGCGGTCTTGATCGGGATCACCGGGTGACGAGCGTTCCCCTCAGGCCGTCGCCCGGTTGCGGTCGCGGTGGTAGCGGCCGGTGCCGAAATGCAGGACGTGGTCGCCGTCGGTCACGGTGCCGGCCGCGATATCCGGAAGGTCGTCCAGGGCGGCGTAGATCGGCGTGAAGTCCGGCTCGGTCGCCCGCATCAGCGAGGCGAAGCCCGGTATGACGAAATAGGTCTCCTGGTAATCGTCGATGCGGTAGTCGGTGCGCATCACCCGCTCCAGGTCGAAGGCGACGCGGTTCGGCGACAGGTCGTCGAGCGCGAACACCGACTCGCCGGCCGACGACGCGATGCCGGCGCCGTAGATCCGCAGGCCCTGCGAGGTCCGGGTCAGACCGAACTCGACGGTGTACCAGTACAGCCGCGCCAGCCGCTTCAGGGCACCCTGGCCCTCGGCCTTCTGGCCGCCCTTGCCGTATTCCTGCATGTAGTCGGCGAACACCGGATCGAGCAGCAGCGGGACGTGGCCGAACACGTCGTGGAAGGTGTCCGGTTCCTCCAGGTAGTCGAGCTGCTCGGGGGTGCGGATGAAGCAGGTCGCCGGAAAGCGCCGGTTGGCGAGGTGCTCGAAGAAGCTGGCGTCGGGCACCAGGCCCGGCACCGCCACCACGGTCCAGCCGGTCGCCTTCTCCAGGATCTCGTTCAGCCGGCGGAAGTCCGGGATGCCATCGCCGGCCATGGCGAGGCCGTCCACGTTATCCATGAACACCGGCACCACCCGGTCCTTGAGCAGCCTCACCTGACGCTTGAACAGCGTCGCCCAGACGGCGTGCTCCTCGGGGGTGAAGGACTCCCAGTTCTGGTCGATCGTGTAGTCGGTGCGCTGGCCCGCGGTGTCGCGGTGGATTTCGAGCGGCATCGTCGCCTCCGCCTTCGCCTGTCGCGAGAATTTCACATGGGGAGCCTCGCGCGCGGGTGCCAGGGGCGGCTGCGGCGTCGGATCAGAAGAACGCGCGCGGATTGTCGACCGGCCGTTCGTCGGCCAGCAGCAGCCAACCCTTGATGATCCGATACAGCAGCCAGAGCTGGGCGAAGCCGAGCACCAGCCAGCCGATCAGGACGATGGCGGTCAGCCAGCCGATCAGCCACAGGGTCAGCCAGATCCAGAACGTCCGGATCTGCCAGGTGATGTGGGATTCGAGGGTGCTGCCGCGCACGTCGCCGAGCTTCAGATAGGCCAGCGCCACGCCGAACATGCCCGGGATGGCAAGGACGATGGTGGCGGCGTACAGCGCGTAGATCACGTGCACCGCCAGCTTGTCGTTCTCCGGCACCGACAGCCGGAACGGCAGCTGACCGCGGCGGGTGACGGCGTTCCCCTCGGCGGCGCGGTTGTCGGACATCAGGGCTTCCCTGGACGGTGGGGACGGACCTAACGTGGTGG
>CAYNFA010000334.1:1321-5106 GCA_964396345.1 uncultured Thalassobaculum sp. | reverse complement strand
GGGTGGGAATTCCCGGAGATGAGCCAATGACGAAGAGCGCCGCCGACGAGCGCTATGGCAAGAGCGCCGAGGATCCGCGGGAGGTGCCGCTGCGAGGATGGTGGGAGGTTCTGAAGCGTGTCGTCGACCAGGTGACGAAGGACCACGTGGCGGTGGTTGCGGCGGGCGTCGCGTTCTTCTCGTTCCTGTCGATCTTCCCGGCCATTGCCGCGTTCGTCATCCTCTACGGGCTGGTCGCCGACCCGGCGACGGTCACCTCCCAGCTTGAGCCGGTTCGAGACCTGGTGCCGAAGGAGGTTTTTGACCTGCTCGCCGGCCAGCTGCAACAGGTTAGCGGTGCCGCCGGCGGGGCTCTGGGATTCGGCTTGCTGGTCAGCTTGAGCTTCGCAATCTGGAGCAGCGCGAAGGGGTCGTCGGCGCTCCTGAGTGCCATGGACATCGCCTACAACGAGCCGCATCGCGAGGGCCTGATCCGGCCGCGCCTGACAGCGCTCGGCTTTACGGTGGCCGGCCTTGCCTTCGCCATCGTCGCGGTCGGTTTGCTGGGAGTAGTGCCGGCTGCGGTCGCGCTGATGTCGGTGCCTGACCCGTTCGCCGGCATCCTGCTGGGTGCACGCTGGGTCCTGTTGGGGGGCATTGTGCTCGTCGGTCTCGGCCTGCTGTATCGCTACGGTCCGAACCGGCGCAGCGCGCAGTTGCGGTGGGTGACGCCCGGATCGATCCTGGCAACGATGGTCTGGATGGTCGCGTCCTGGGGCTTCTCCTTCTACGTCTCCAACGTCTCGGATTACAACGAGACCTTCGGAACCCTCGGCGCCGTCGTGGTTTTGTTGCTGTGGCTGTACATCTCCGCCTACATCATCTGCCTCGGCGCCGAGTTGAACTCGGAACTGGAACACCACACATCGGCCGACACGACGACCGGTCGCTGGCGTCCGATGGGCGAACGCCAAGCCTATGTGGCCGACAACATCACCTCGACGCCTGAATAGCGCCGCCGTTCCGAGACTTCGGCGCCGCCGCCGGTTCCGCCGGCAGCGGCAATCCGTGCCGCTGCCGAGCCTCAAAGACGATCGAGGTCTCGATCCGTGTAACGCCAGGGCGGCTGGTGAAGCGGTCGAGCGCGAGGTCCTTCAGGTGCTCGGTGTCACGCACCACGACGTGCACCACGAGGTCGTAACGCCCGGTCACCAGGAACGCCGAGCGGACTTCCGGTATGTCGACGACGTCCCGCATGAACTCGTCCACGATCCCGCGCTCGTGCTTGGACAATTCGATCATGAACAGCGCCTCGAGCCGGAAGCCCAGCGCCTTCGGGTCGATGTCGGCGTGGGCGCCCCTCAGCACCGCGTCTTCGCGCAGGCGTTTCAGGCGCTCGTGCACGCTCGACGGCGCCAGCCCCACGGCGGCCGCGATCTCCTTGTTGGACAGCCGAGCGTTGTTCTGCAGCAGTCCAAGAATGGCGATGTCAGTTCGGTCCAGTGATGTCTGAGTGCCCATATTTCGAAGATCATTCGATGGATGTTCTTTTTGAACGACTATTATACTGACATCTGAGCCGTTTTCCAAAGAGGTTGATCATGTCAGCGCTCGACCTGCCGCTCCTCGCGAGCCTGGGAGATCGTGAGATTGAACGCTTCCGTCGCGACGGGTTTGTCGTTTTTGAGCGTGTACTGTCAGAAGAGCGGGTCGCCACCCTGCGGGAGAGCTTCCCGAAGCTCTTCGCCGGCGCCTTTGACACTGGGGTCTACCCAGACGAGTGGTATTGGCGGGAGGGAATGAGCCTGCCTGACGTCACTCGCCACATGGCCAACGCCTGGAAGGCCGATCTGAGCATCGCCCGCTTGGCGCTGTCCGCCGATATCGGGCGGGCGGCGAGCCTGCTCGCCGGTTGGCCCGGCGTTCGGCTTGGCCAGGATACGATCTGGTGGAAGGCACCGCGCACCAAGCCGATCGCGCTTCACCAGGATTCCTCGTTCATGGACTTTCTCGACCCGCCCGCAACGGTGACCTGCTGGGTGACCCTCGACGACACCCACCGAGACGCCGGCACGCTCGAGTACGTACCGGGATCGCACCTCTGGCCGCTCACCTCGCTGCCGGATCAGTTCCACGGGCAGGACGACTACCGCGCCCAGATGCGGGCGGCAGCGACGGCGGCCGGTGAACAGGCGGCGGACCCGGTCTGCATCGAGGTGCCTGCCGGGAGCTGCGTGTTCCACGCCGGCGAAGCCTGGCACGGGTCGGGGCCCAACACGACCGGCGACCGCACGCGGCGCTCGATCGGAATCCACATGCTGCCGCAGGATGCGCGCTTCAGCGACCGGCCGGGCGGCTACATCTACCGGCGTTACCAGATCACCGGCGATCCGAAACTGGACGAAAGCTTCTTCCCGGTCCTGTGGTCGCGGGGCGGCCACAGGACCGGGTGGATCGAGGGCTATTGCCGAACCGGCCGGCGGCTGGCGCCGATGGCGGCGTCCACCGGGGCCTGATCGAGCGGCGTCAAACCGGTCCGCTGATCGCCTGATCGATATCGGCCTCGGCGATACCGAGGCTGCGGGCGGTCGCGACGATGTCCGCCCAGGCTTCCTCGGCCAGCGGCAGGCCGCCAGCGGTCCGCTCCGCCAGGGTGGCGCGCTCCTTTTCGCCCGGCACGAGGACCTGGCCACCGGGTGACGAGGGGGTCGCCGACTTCACGAAATCGACGTAGCTCTTCACCTCGGCGGCAAAGCCGTTGTCGGTGTCGAAGGCGGCAATGTCGACGTAGAACGAGAACATGCCGTTGCAAAAGCGCCGGCGCTTCGGCTCGTCGTTCGCACCCGCGGTCCCGGAACCGCCGAGCGCACCCGCCATCATCTCCATCAGGAAGTTCAGCCCAGACCCCTTGTGATCGCCGAAAGCGCGAAGCGCGCCGGGACCGTTGTTGGGGTCCGGGTAGCCACCCGGTGGGACGGTGCCGTAGAGCGGCGTCGGATCGTTGGTCAGGGCGCCATCGGCGTCGACCAGCGAGCCCGCGGGCAGGGGCTTGCCGCCCTTGTAGGCGACCAGGGCCTTGCCTTCGGCGACCAGCGAGGTCGCGAAGTCGAGGATGATTGGCTCACCGCCCGCCACCGGGATGCCGGCGCAGAACGGCGACGTGCCCATGCGGCGGCCGACAGCACCGTATGGTGCCACCAGCAGCGACCCTCGAACATTGACCATGTGGATCGACACGACGTCCCGGGCGGCTGCCCGCTCGGCCCAGTCGCCGATCCGTCCGAGATGGCCGGAGTTCCTGAGAGCCGTCACCGCGACGCCGTGCGTCTTCGCCTTGGCGACGCCGATGTCAACGGCCTGCTCGCCGATCGACTGGCCGAAACCGTAGCGTCCGTCGATGATCGCGAAGCTTGGCTGGTCGAGCAGCAGTTCCACGGTCTGGTTCGGTACCTGTGTGCCGTCCGCCGCCCACTGCGCGTACCGCGGGATGCGGATCACGCCGTGGCTGTCGTGGCCGCGCAGGTTGGCCCCGGTCAGGCGCCGGGCGATCCGCTCGGCTTCGTCGGGCGAGCAACCGGATTTGACGAAGATCGCCCGACCGAGCGCTTCCATCGCCTGCGGAGTCACGAAGACCTGACCGCCCTCGCGCCGGACCCCGCTCATCGCCCGGCCTCGAGCGCGCGATAGGCCTTCACGTCACCGGAGGCGGCCGCGACAATCATGCGCACATCGGAGCCGAGGGTGACGAAGTCAAAACCCTTCTCGACCATGCGCCGGCTGTAGCTGGGGGCCAGGCAGTGGATCCC
>CAYNFA010000334.1:0-1311 GCA_964396345.1 uncultured Thalassobaculum sp. | reverse complement strand
CCTTGTCGATGTTGGCGACCACCTCCGGGTCGGTCGGATCAATGCCGGGACTCTTGCCCATCGACACCGCGAGGTCGCTCGGTCCGACATAGATCCCGGTCAGCCCAGGGGTCGCGCAGATCGCGTCGACATTGCCGACCGCCTGCACGGTCTCGATCATCGCCATGGTGACGATCGTCTTGTTGGCGTTCGGGAAATAGTCCGGATAGAGCAGGCCGGCGCGGGTCGGGCCGGTCGAGCGGTAGCCCTCGGGGTGGTACAGGCAGGCGCCGACGAACCGCTCGGCGTCCTCGGCGGTGTTGATCATCGGGCAGATGATCCCGAGCGCGCCGGCGTCGAGCAGCTTCATGATGATCCCGGGCTCGTTCCACGGCACGCGCGCGATCGGCGTCCGGCCCCAGCCCTGCACCGCCTGGAACAGTGACAAGGCCGCCTGGTAGTCGACCAGCCCGTGCTGGAGGTCGACGGTCAGGCTGTCGAAGTCCTGCATCGCCAGGAGTTCGGCGGTCACCGTCGACGGGATGGAGAGCCAGCCGTTCAGGGCACCCTTGCCCTCGGCCCATACCTTGTGCAGACGGCTGTCCATGGTCGTGTCCTTCCTTTTCAGCGTCCGGTCCCCTGCAGGACCTCTTTGTTGACGACCACGGCCGGATCGAGGGTACCGTCGAACGTGGCCAGGATGTTCTCGATCGTCTGGACCGCCGAGCGCTGGGTCGCCTCCAGGCTCATCCCGGCGGAATGCGGTGTGACGAGGATCCGGGGCTCCGCGAAGAACGGATGATCGGCAGCGGGCGGCTCGACGTCGAAGACGTCGCAGCCGGCCCCCCCGACTTGGCCGGCCTGCACCGCCGCGACCAGCGCCGCCTCGTCGACGATGCCGCCCCGCGCGCAGTTGATCACCAGGGCCCCCGGACGGAGTGCCGCGAGTTCGGCCGCGCCCAGCATCCCGATCGTCTCGGAGTTGCGCGGGCAATGCACCGAGACCACGTCGACCGCGCCAAGGGCGGCCCGGAAGTCGGCAACCGGCTCGGCGCCCATCGCCCGGATCGCGTCTGCAGGGATGTAGGGGTCATGCCCCAGAACCCGCATGTCGAACGCCCGCGCCCTCTTGACGAGCCGCGATCCGATGCGCCCGAGACCGATCACCAGAAGCGTCCGCCCATCGAGGTCGAAAGGGCGGTGTTCGCCGCGCCGGGCCCAGTCGCCGCGACGCACCAGGGGATCGAAGGCGGTGACCTGTTTGGCGAGCGCCAGCATGAACATCATCGCCTGCTCGGCGACCGACGGGGCGTTGGCGCGCGGCGCGATGGC
>CAYNFA010000333.1:0-5118 GCA_964396345.1 uncultured Thalassobaculum sp. | reverse complement strand
GGAGGAGGACGAGCGCCGCCTCTCCATCGAAGTGGAGGATCTGCTGGCAGGCGTCACGAACCTGCCGGCCGACGGCGTCCCGGTGGGCGCCGACGAGTCCGCCAACGTCGAACTCAGGCGTGTCGGCGCGCCAAAGAATCGGAATTTCGTTGCCCGCGACCACGTCGCGATCGCAGAGGGGCTGGGGTTGATGGACTTCGAGGCGGCGGCCCGGCTGGCGGGGGCCCGCTTCGTGGTGCTGAAGGCCGGACTGGCCCGGCTGGAGCGGGCGCTGGCTGCGTTCATGCTGGACATACACACCGGCGAGTTCGGCTACACCGAGATCGCGCCGCCAGTGCTGGTGCGCGACCAGGCGCTGTTCGGGACCGGCCAGCTGCCGAAGTTCGCCGACGACCAGTTCAGGACCACGGACGGCTTCTGGCTGATCCCGACCGCCGAGGTTCCTCTGACCAACCTGGTGGCCGAGCAGATCCTGGAAGAGGACGACCTGCCGCTGCGGTTCACCGCCTATACGCCCTGCTTTCGTTCGGAGGCCGGGTCGGCTGGACGCGACACCCGCGGCATGATCCGCCAGCACCAGTTCGGCAAGGTGGAGCTGGTGTCGATCGCGCATCCGGACCGCTCGGACGAGGAGCACGAGCGGATGACCGCGTGCGCCGAAGAGGTGCTGAAGCGTCTCGACCTGCCGTACCGGGTGATGGCGCTGTCGACCGGCGATATGGGCTTCTCGGCCCGGCGCACCTACGACATCGAGGTCTGGCTGCCTGGTCAGGACGACGGGCAGGGCCGGTACCGCGAGATCTCGTCCTGCTCGGTGTGCGGCGATTTCCAGGCCCGCCGCATGAAGGCCCGGTTTCGCCGCAAGGGCGAGAAGGCCACCGAGTTCGTCCACACCCTAAACGGCTCCGGCTTGGCGGTCGGTCGGACGCTGATCGCCATCCTGGAGAATTTCCAGGATGACGACGGCTCTGTCACCGTGCCGGACGCCCTCAAGCCCTATCTCCGGGGCCTCGATCGGATCGAGCGCGCGTGATGACGAACTGGCCGATGGATCTCGCCAAAGCCCGCATCCTGGTCTCGAACGACGACGGGATCGAGGCCCCGGGCATCAAGACTCTGGCGCGGATCGCCTCGGCGCTGTCCCGCGACGTCTGGATCGTGGCGCCGGAGACCGAGCAGAGCGGCGCCGGCCATTCCCTGACCCTGCGCCGTCCGCTGCGCATCCGGCAGGTCGAAGACCGCCGCTACGCCGTCGATGGCACGCCTACCGACTGCGTGCTGCTGGCGATCAACGAGATCCTGAAGGACAGGAAGCCGACCCTGGTTCTGTCGGGGGTCAACCGTGGTGGCAACCTCGGCGAGGACGTGACCTACTCCGGCACCGTCGCGGCCGCCATGGAGGGAACCGTCCTCGGCGTCCCCTCAATCGCGCTCAGCCAGGAGTATCCGGCCGGTGGCGCGGTGCCGTGGGAGACCGCCGAGACCCTGGCCCCTGAACTCATTCGCCGGCTCTGCGCTATAGGTTGGCCGCGCAACTCGCTGATAAACATTAATTTCCCAGCCGTCGGCCCAGACCATGTGATCGGCGTCCGGGCCGCCGAGCAGGGGCGTCGGAAGATTGGGGATCAGATCACCAACGGTCGTGACCCGCGCGGCGTGCCCTACTACTGGATCGGCAGCATGCGCACCGAGGATCCGACGGTCGCCGGCACCGATTTGAACGCGGTGCACTCGAACGCCGTCTCGGTCACGCCGATCGCCATGAACATGACGGACCGTCCGACGCTCACGAAGCTCGCCGAGACCTTCCATTGAGCCACGACGAGGCCCGCAAGATCCGCTTGATCATGAGTCTGCGGGGCCGCGGCATAACCGATCGCGCCGTTCTTGGCGCGCTGGAACGGGTGCCGCGCGAACTGTTCGTCGATCCGGCTTTCCTCGACCAGGCCTGGGAGGACCGCGCCCTTCCGATCGCCGCCGGACAGACGGTCAGCCAGCCGTTCATCGTGGCGTTCATGACTCAGGCGCTGGAGCTCACCGACCGGACCAAGGTCCTGGAGATCGGGACCGGTTCCGGCTATCAGGCGGCGATCCTCGCCCGCATCGCCCGTCGTGTGTACAGCGTGGAACGCCACGCCGAGCTGTTGCAGGTGGCGGAGAAGCGGTTCGCTCAACTCAAGCTCCACAACCTTCACACCCGCCATGGCGACGGCTGGAAGGGCTGGGCCGAACAGGCACCGTTCGAGGCGATCATCGTCACCGCGGCGGCGTCGGAGGCCCCGCCCGCGCTGCTGGAGCAGCTCGGCGAAGGGGGGCGCATGGTGATCCCGATCGGGGCCTCGAGCGACGTCCAGCGACTGATGCGCTACCGCCGCCAGGATGGCGAGATCCTGGAGGAGAAGCTTCTCGACGTTCGGTTCGTCCCGCTGGTCCGTGGTGCGCCCCGGGCCGAGGGATGGCAATGACAGTCAGGGCGTTGAGCCCGACTCCCCAGACCCGTACACTGGCGTCATGACGCGCCGCTCGTTCACCGCGCTTGTTGCCTGCCTGGTCCTGCCCGCGGTCCTGGCCGGCTGCGCCATGGGATCCTCGTCGCCTCGCCTGGCCAACCCCGATCCGTCGGCGAACCCGCCGTCTACCGCTTCCGCGCCGACCCTGCCGGCGGACGGCATTGTTTCGGTGCGGCCTGGCGACACCGTGTACGCGTTGGCCCGCCGCTACGGGATCGGGCCGCGCGCGATCATCGAGGCCAATCGCCTGACGCCGCCTTACCTTCTGCATGTCGGAGACCGGGTGATCCTGCCGGTCGGGCGTACCCATCAGGTCAGGTCGGGCGACACTGCCTCCGAGATCGCCCGCCGCTACGGCGTCGACTTCCGCCGCTTCGCGGCGATGAACGATCTGCGCCCGCCCTATGGCATCAGGGTCGGCCAGACCCTGAAGCTGCCGGCCGCGGCCGACGGCGCTTCCGGCACGGTGTTGGCGGCGCGCGTCCCTCAGAGCCCGCCGGTTCAAGTCGCAACCATTCCGCCGCCACGCGACCCCTCTCAGCCCTGGTCGTCCGACGGGACGCTGAATTTTCCGGTACCCGGCCGCAGCCCGCCGACGGCCACCGGAGCGGCTGCGCCAAGGCCGCCCTCGGCGCCGACCGTGCTGCCAACGGTGGAGCCTGCCACCCCGCCCTCCGGGCCGGTCGTGGTAGCCCAGGCGCCGAGCCCGCCGGCGGCTTTCCCGCCGCCAGCGGCTTCGCCCCCCCGCGTCTCGGCGCCTGACGAGGCGGCCGCAAGGGCGGCCATCCTGGCGCCGCCGCCACGCGGAGGAGGGCGCTTCATATGGCCGGTTGACGGTCGGGTGATCGCCGCTTTCGGGCCACGCGAAGGCGGGTTGCACAACGACGGGATCAACATCGAGGCGGCGGCGGGGACCCAGATCCGGGCCGCCGAGAACGGCGTGGTGGTCTACGCCGGCAACGAACTTCGCGGTTTTGGCAACCTGTTGCTGATCAAGCACGCCGACGGTTGGACCACCGCCTACGCGCACGCCGACACGCTGCTTGTACGCCGCGGTGATCGCGTGGACCGCGGGCAGGCGATCGCCACCGTCGGACGGACCGGCAACGTCGACCGGCCGCAACTGCACTTCGAGATCCGCAAGGGGCCACGTCCTGTGGATCCGCGCAGCGAACTGGCGGCGGCGCGCTCGTCAGCCGTCTCGGCCCGGGTGGGCGGGAAGATCAGCGGGTGATCGCTTCCCGTGAACTCGATTGGCGATTCGGCACGATCGAGGTGCCAGCCGCCGACCGTTACATCCGGGAGGCCATCGAGGTCACCGGAGAGTATGGCGGTCACGAGATTGATCTCTACCAGGGTCTGCTCAGGCAGGGCGATGTCGTCGTGGACGTTGGCGCGAACATCGGTGTGTTCGCGATCGCCATGGGGCTGGCGGTGGGACCCGCGGGGCGGGTCCTTGCGTTCGAGCCACAGCCGGCGTATTCGAGCTGCTGCAGCGCAACCTGGACCGGCACGTTCTGCCTCAGGTGGAGCCGCACCGTGCGATCATCCTCGACGAGCCCGGCCGGGCTCGTTTCGTCGACATCCGCAACGTCCCGGACGCTCGGACCATCAATTTCGGCATGATCGGGATTGGCACCCGTATCGGCGGTCAGCACGGCGTCATGACTTCCACTTCGGTGCGGTCCATCGACGGACGGGCTCGCGCTGGCGCGTTGCGCGCTGATCAAGATCGATGTGGAGGGCGCCGAGGAGGCTGTTCTCGCCGGCTCCGCGGCAACCCTCGCGCGCTGCCGGCCGGTGTTGAGCGTCGAGTGCGACCGCCCAAACGCCAGCAGCCCCTGGGTCGATGGCCTGCTTGCCGCTGGCTACCAGCTCTGGCGTTTCCGGGCCCAACATGCGCGAGCCCAACCCGAAAGGGGTGTCTGTGCAGGGCTACCCGCCGTTCGTCAGCATCATGATCCTGGCAATTCCGGAAGAGCGGCGCGAGGCGCTCGATCGGATCGACCGCGGGACCTTGCAGACGATCGACTCACGCGAAACCCTTGAGAGACTGTCTCGTCGCCTGGTGGTCAGCGCCTCCTGATCGCAAGGCTCAGAACAGCCACGACCATAGGAGTGGGAGCAGGATCGCGGTTGCCAGCGCGTTCAGGCCCATCGCCAGACCGGAGAACGCCCCGGCCACCTCGTTGACCTGCATGGCGCGCGCTGTGCCGATCCCGTGGGCGGCGACACCGATGGCGAGTCCCCGAGCGCGCCAGTCCCGGATCCGCAGCAGGTTCAGCAGTGGCGGGCCCAGCATCGCACCGAGAATGCCCGTCAGGATGACCAGGACGGCGGTCAGCGACGGCAGCCCGCCGAGCCTCTCGGCGATTCCCATCGCGATCGGCGTCGTCACCGATTTCGGCGCGATCGAGGCGACAATCTCGGGAGCCGTTCCCA
The DNA here is from genome assembly GCA_964396345.1 of uncultured Thalassobaculum sp. Classification (GTDB taxonomy): domain Bacteria; phylum Pseudomonadota; class Alphaproteobacteria; order Thalassobaculales; family Thalassobaculaceae; genus Thalassobaculum_A. The sequence goes on along the minus strand of CAYNFA010000333.1, from coordinate 166 downwards.
TCAGAGTTGCGATTCCGACCGCGCTCAACGAGGCCGACAGCGAGCCGATCAGCACCGCCGCCAGCAGCGGTCCGGCCGACTTCCGGACCCGGTCGAACTGGTTGTACAGCGGGACCGCCAGCGCCACCGTCGCCGGGCCCAACAGGAAGTGGACGAACTGGGCGCC
>CAYNFA010000332.1:0-5129 GCA_964396345.1 uncultured Thalassobaculum sp. | reverse complement strand
CTTGCTCAACGCCGGAATGTCGAGCGTCGGCATCGCCTCTTCGACCTCATGCCCGAGGTCGCCCAGCAGCCGCGCCGCCTCGGTCGCGGCACCGGCGTTCTCGGGGTCGAGCGGGCGACCGTCGAGGCCGGTGGTGTGCAGCGCCACCCGCAGGCGACCGGGATCGGCGCCGACCTCTTCCAGGAACGGCCGCGCCGGCGGTGGCGCCGAGTACGGGTCGCCGGGCGCCGGGCCGGAGGTGGCGTCGAGCATGGCGGCGCTGTCGCGCACGCTGCGGCTGACCACGTGGCCAGTGGCGAGGCCGGACCAGCCCTCGCCGATCAGCGGGCCGGCAGGGTTGCGGGCGCGGGTCGGCTTCAGGCCGAACAGCCCGCACTGCGCCGCCGGGATCCGGATCGAGCCGCCGCCGTCGGTGGCGTGGGCGATCGGCGCGATGCCGGCTGCCACCGCCGCCGCGGCACCACCGGACGACCCGCCAGCCGAGCGCTCCAGGTCCCAGGGGTTGCGGGTCGGACCGTAGGCCACCGGCTCGGTGGTCCAGGCGATGCCCAGCTCCGGGGTGTTGGTTTTCCCGAAAATCACCAGCCCGGCATCCCGGCAGCGCCGGGTGTAGGTGAAGTCGGCCGGCGACACGTAGCCGTCCCACAGGCGCGAACCGTTGCCGAGCGGTGCCCCCTCGACGCCGACGCCCAGATCCTTGACCAGGAAGGGCACGCCGGCGAACGGTCCCCGCGTCAGGTCGGCCGCCACCCGGCCGCGCGCCTCGGCGTCCATGCGGTGGACGATGGCGTTGATCGTCGGGTTGACGGCGTCGGCCCGGGCAAGTGCGGCCTCCAGCACCTCCTCCGGGGTGACCTCGCCGTCCGCGATCAGGCGGGCGAGGCCGAGGCCATCGTGGTCGGCGTATTCGCTGAACGCGGCCATCAGCCCCCTCCGGTCACAGGTCGATCTTGTCCTCGAGCGCCTCGCCGCGGAAGAAGCGTTCGGCGTTGGCGAACATCTGGCGGAACTTGCGGTTCATGATGTCGCGGGTGCCGGGCGCGTTGTGCGGTGTCAGCACGACGTTGCGGAAGCCGGCGAACGGCGACGGGCCGACCACCGGCTCGATCTCGAACACGTCCAGCCCGGCGCCCCCGAGCTTGCCCGAGGCCAGTCCGTCGAGCAGCGCCGGCTCAGACACCACCGGGCCGCGCGCGCAGTTGATCAGGATCGCCCCGTCCTTCATTCCGGCGATCGCCGCGGCGTCGATCATGTGCCGGGTCTGGTCGGTCAGCGGGACGTGCAAGGTCACGAAGTCGGAGGTGGCGAGCAGTTCGTCGAACGGCAGCCGCTCGACCCGCAGCGCGTGCTCGACCGCCGGATCGATGTCGACGATGTCGTGGTAGACGACCTGGGTCTCGAACGGCACCAGTCGCTTGGCGACCTGCTTGCCGATCCGCCCGAGGCCGATGATGCCGACCCGGGCACCGCCAAGGCCGCGGGCCTCGGCCCGCACGGTGTTGGAGTGCCAGCGGCCGAGTCGCAGTTCAGCGTCCTGCCAGGCCAGCCGGCGCCCGGCGGCGAGCATCATCATGATGGCGTGCTCGGCCACACCCTCCGGCGTACCGCCGGGGGTGATGGCCAGTGGAATCTGGCGATCGCGCAGCGCCGTGGTCGCCACGGTATCGTGGTAGCCGACCCCCTGGTGCAGCACCAGCCGCAGCCTCGGCGCCGCCTCGACATGCCATTCCTCGAGCCGCTTGGCGCCGACCATCACGACCTCGGCGTCGGCGAGGGCGGCGCGGACCTCCGGGTCCCCGTCGCCCTGGAGGTACACGACCTCGTAGCCTTCAGGCAGCTCCGACGCGATCAGCGCGCGCAGGTTGGCATCGGCGGGGACGAAGTAGAGGATCCGGACAGTCATGGCTGCTGAACTCGGTGACAGGAATGCGGCCTCTTGATCCGGGCCGCCGGGGTTCCGATGCTAGCGGGCGCGGGGGCGGTTTGTCATGCGGCCGAGAACGGAGGGCGTGCTTTTGTCACCAACTGACACCGATTGGCACCCGCGGCTGCGCGCGCTGGTCGCCGACGACCCGGCGGCGGACTCCGCCCACGACGTCCATCATCTGGACCGGGTCTGGGCGAACGCCCGGATCATCCTCGCCGACCCCGAGCATCGGGGCCGGGCCGACGCGCTGGTGGTGCTGGCGGCCGCCTACCTGCACGACTGCGTGGCGGTCGCGAAGGACTCGCCGGATCGTCCCCGGGCGTCGCGGATGGCGGCGGACCGGGCGACCGGGCTGTTGCGCGGCATCGGCTTCCCGGCCGATCGGCTTGAGGCGGTCGCCCACGCCATCGCCGCGCACAGCTATTCCGCCGGCATCCCCCCCGAGACCCTGGAGGCCGAGATCCTGCAGGACGCCGACCGGCTGGACGCGGTAGGCGCCATCGGCCTCGCCCGCACCATCGCGGTCGGCGCCGAGCTCGGCCGGCCGCTGTTCCACCCGACCGACCCGGCGGCGCGGCACCGCCCGGTCGACGAGTCGGCGTGGTCGAGCGACCACCTGATGGAGAAGATCGTCAAGCTGCCGGCGCGCATGAACACCGCCGCCGGCCGGGCGCTCGCCGAGCGCCGGATCCGGATCGTGCACGACTTCCTGGCGGGGCTGGCGGAAGAGACGCGCGCACCCTCCGCTGATTCGCTCGAAACATTAGGATAACCGCTTAGTTAACTAATCAATGATCTAAATCAGCTTTTCCTGTCGCGCGTCGATCCCGTCAAGGGTGGCGATCCGCGCCTCGACAGATCGGTGCTGCTCCAGCGACCGTCCGCCAGCAGGTGCCGGACCGGGTGGCCCCGGTCCACCAGCAGCGGCGCCACCAGCCGGGCGCGGTGGCAGCGCGCCGGGTCGGCCTCGGCGCACATCAGGGCAAGCCGGTAGCGGCCGGCGCCGTCGGCCAGCCGGTCGAGCGCCGCGGCCACCGCCTCGGGGGCCGGCCCTGCCGCCTCGCCGCGCTTGCCGCCCAGCGCGTCGCCGAGCCAGACATAGGCGATGCCGCCCTCGGCCAGCGCGGCGCGCAGCGACTCGCGGTTGAAGTGCCGGAAGCGGCGCGAGTACGGCGCCGATAGCACGTCGGCAATGGCCGTCACCCCGGCCGCCGCCAGCAGGTCGAGGAAGCGGTGGAGCGGGTGGCTCGAATGCCCGACCGTCCAGATCTCTGCCCGCGCGTCGATCACAGCGTGAACAGCGCCTCGATCTTTCGGCGCAGCTGGTTGGGGCTGAACGGCTTCACGACATAGGCGTCGACGCCGTGCTGCTTGGCGGCCACCACGAACTCGCGGGTCGCCTTGCCGGTCAGCATCACGAACTTCATGTGCGGGAACCGCCGCCGCACCGCCTTCAGGAAGTCGAGGCCGGACATGTTCGGCATGTTCCAGTCCGACACGATGAGCTGGAATTGCCCCTGCTCGCGCTCCAGCACCGCCAGCGCCTGCTCGCCGTCGCGCACCGCCACGATGTCGGTGATGCCCATGACCTTCAGCGCCCCCTGGGCGAGCTTGGTCGCCATCGGCTCGTCCTCGGCCAGCAGGACGCGCAGCCCGGCGTAGGTCGGGAGCGGTTGCGGGCTGCCGGGGCGATCGGGGTCCATGGTCATTCGGCGGCGGTGCGGCGGGTGTGGGCGCGCAGGGCGGTCAGGCCCTGCTCGATAGCGGCCGGCAGGAGATCGCACCCCGCCGCCGCAGCGTCGGCATGCCCTGCCCCGGCGGCATCTTCAACCGTCCGCGCCCGGCGCCAGGCCGTGCGCAGGCCGATCGAGCCGGCCGCGCTCTTGAGCCCGTGGGCGGCATCGGCCATGCCGGCCGCGTCGCCGGCATCGCGGGCCGCCGCGATGGCGGCAAGCGCCTCGCCGGCGGCCTCCTCGAACGCCGCCACCAGCTCGTCCGCCGTGTCGGCGCCGAGTTGTTCGGCCAGGGCGTCGTAGACCGCCGACTCGAATGGACCGTCGCCAGCCTCCAGCAGCGCCGTCGGGTCGTCGTCGTCCACGGCTTCCGGCTCGGCGTCGATCGGCCCGAGAACCCGGGCCAGGGTGCGGAACAGCGCGCGCGGATCGATCGGCTTGGCGACCGCGGCGTCCATGCCGGCTTCCAGGCAGCGGCGAACCTCGTGCTCCATGGCGCCCGCCGTCGCCGCGACGATCGGCACCGCGGCCGCCGGCCCGTCGAGCCCGCGGATCGCCCGGGTCGCGGCGATGCCGTCCATCTCCGGCATGTGCAGGTCCATCAGCACCACGTCGACGCCGCCCGCAGCCACGGCCTCCACCGCCCGCCGACCGTCCGGCACCACCGTCACCCGGTGGCCGCGCTTCTCCAGCAGGCCCCGCGCGACGCGCTGGTTGACGGCGTTGTCCTCGGCGACCAGCACGTGCAGCGATGGCAGGAGGTCGGCGTCGGTGTCCGCCTCCGCCGCCGGCTCCGTCCCCTCCGGCAACGCCAGGCTCACCCGGAAGGTCGAGCCCCTGCCGGGGGCGCTCTCGACCGCGATGGCGCCGCCCATGCGGTCGACGATGCGCTTCGAGATCGACAGGCCGAGCCCGGTGCCGCCGTAGCGCCGGGCGATCGAGGCGTCGGCCTGGGCGAACTCCTGGAACAGCCGGCCGAGCGTCGCCGCGTCCATGCCGATGCCGGTGTCGACGACCTCGATCAGCAGCGGCACCGCCTCCCGGCCGCCCTCGACGCGCCGCGCCGACACCGCCGACACCGACACCGTCACCGCCCCCGATTCCGTGAACTTCACGGCGTTGCCGATCAGGTTCAGCAGCACCTGGCGCAGCCGACCGGAATCGCCGCGCAGGTACCTCGGCACGTCATCGGCGACCCGCCCGCTCAGCACCAGCCCCTTCTCCGACGCCCGCCCGCCCATCAGCGCGATCGTGCCCTCGACCAGCAGCCTGGGGTCGAAATCGACCGCCTCCAGTTCGAAGCGCCCGGCCTCCAGCTTCGACAGGTCGAGGATGTCGTTGAGGATCGTCATCAGCGCCTCGCCGGACTCCAGCACGATGCCGGCGGACTCGCGCTCGCGCGGCGCCAGATCACCGTCCAGCAGCAGGCGCGTCATGCCGATGACGCCGTTCATCGGCGTGCGGATCTC
>CAYNFA010000331.1:2673-5150 GCA_964396345.1 uncultured Thalassobaculum sp. | reverse complement strand
AACCGCAGCGGGCTGGTCGGCAGGAACCTGATGTTCCACCCCTGCGCGGTCGCGACCGGCGTGTTCGAGGAGCGGCTCGACACCCACAAGGGGCCGAACGGCTGCTGCATCCTCAGCAAGGAGTTCTACGAGACCGACACGCATCGCGGCTTCGTGCGCGGCTACAACATCCAGGTGACGCGCGGCTCCGGCGGGCCGCTCGCCGTCGCCATGCGCGGCCTCGCCAGCGGCGACATCCCCTGGGGGCCGGGGCATCACGAGAAATTCCGCCGGCGCTTCGACCACACGGTGCAGGCGCTGGCGGTCTGCGAGGACCTGCCGGAGGAACACAACCGGGTGACGCTCGACCCCGAGCTGGTGGATTCCGACGGCATCCCGGCGCCGAAGATCACCTACCGGCTCAGCGACAACAGCCGGGCGATGCTGGCCCACGGCCTGGAGCGCGGCAAGGAGGTGATGCGGGCCGCCGGTGCGGTGGAGATCCTCGAGACGCCGCTGCTGCGGCCCGGCGGCTGGCATCTGCTGGGGACCGCGCGGATGGGCACCGACCCGGAGCGCTCGGTGGTGAATTCGTGGGGCCGCAGCCACGACGTGAGGAACCTGTTCATCGTCGACGGCAGCGTCTTCGTCACCGCCGGCGGGGTCAACCCGACCAGCACCATCCAGGCGCTGGCGCTCTACATCGGCGACCGGATCAAGCGAAACCTCGCCAATTTGTTCGACGATTGAGGGCCGGAACCATGGGCAACACGACCTCGACGACCGCCGATATTCTGACCGAAGCGCAGCGCCGGCGCCTGGCGGCGCTGCTGGACACGATCCTGCCGGCCAGCGACGACGGCGCCCTGCCGAGCGCCCGGGAAATCAACTTCCCGGCCTATCTCGACGAGCAGGCGCCCGACTTCCGGGACGAGTTGGTCGCCGTTCTGAACCGCTTCGACGACGGCATTGCCGACTTGGCGCTCGACCGCCGCGTGGCGCTGGTCCGGGGCTTCGCGGCGGCCGACGCCCAGGCGTTCCGGAACCTGGTGTTCCGGGTCTACGACGCCTACTACCAGGACGACCGGGTGCGCGCCGCCATCGGCGCCCGCCCCGGGCCGCCGTTTCCGGGCGGCCATTCGATCCCGACCGGCGACCTCTCGTCCCTCGAAGCGGTCAAGGCGCGCGGCAAGGGCTACCGGCGGTGAGTCACGGGCAACAGCTCACGGGTAATCCAGGCGGTACACCCGGGCGGCGGTACCGGCGAACAGCGCTTCCCGCTCGGCCGGCGCCGTGCCGGCGGTCAGGCGCTTGAAGGCGTTCCACAGCACGCCGTAGCCGCAGCTGCCCTTGTCGACCGGAAAGTTGCTCTCGAACATCGCCCGGCCGGGGCCGAACGTCTCGATGGCGGTCTCGACGTAGGGGCGCCAGGCGGCCGCCAGCGTCTCGGAGTCGGGTGCGCGCTCGCCCTCGTGCAGGGTGAAGCCGAACAGGCGCATGCCCATTCCGCCGAGCTTGACGACGACGTTGCCGCGCCGCGCGACCTCACGCAACGCGTCGCGCCAGACCGCGAACACCTCGTCGCGCCGGCCGGCGTAGGGCCCGATCCCGATCGGCCCGCCGACGTGGTTCAGGACGATGGTGGTCTCCGGGAAGGCGTCGGCCAGCGCCGCGCAGTCGGCGAGCTGGGTGTGGTACATCCAGGCGTCGAAGCTGAGGCCGAGTGGCGCCAGGCGCGCGAAGCCGGCGCGGAACGCCGGGCTCGCCAGCAGGTCCGGCCCGACATCCAGCATCGAGCCGTGCGCCGTCGGGTCCGGGTGGTGGACGCTGGAGCAGCGCAAGCCCCGGAACCGGCCGCGGCCGAGCGCCACCGCCCGCTCCAGCAGCGCCGCCACCCGGTCGCCGGCGGAGAGGTCGAGGGTGCCGACGATGCCGGCGCAGAGCGCCGGGCCCGCCCCGTCGGCCGCTGCCCGCCGGCGCAGCGCCGCTTCGCCGACCGAGGCCGCGAATTCGATCTCGCCGAGCGGCCGTTCGAGCGGGTCGCCGCCCTCGCGGTACATGGCGTGGGCCTCCATGAACACCGTGGCGACGACGCGGTGGCCGGACGCGATATCGGCCCCCATATCGTCGGCGAGGTAGCGCGAATCCGGCCGGTGCCAGAGGTGGTGATGGGCGTCGATTATGGGCAGGTCCGGGTCGATCGCGGCCTCGGTGCGGGTCGCGAGCCTGTCCGGGCGAACCGGGATGTGGCGGCTGACGGCGAGGGCCATGTTGTCGCTCCTTCGGTCGGTGGTCGCCGCCATCCTGCCCCGACTTCGAGGAACGAGGAACCATGACCGGCCTGCCGCGCGAGAACGTCCAGTCCTACCCCCGCCCGCCGGCGCTGGAGCCGGTGCCGCACCGCCTCACGGTGACGCTGGGCGGGCTGGTGATCGTCGACACCACCCGGGCGCTGCGGGTGCTGGAGACCCACCACGCGCCAACCTACTACATCCCGC
>CAYNFA010000331.1:0-2663 GCA_964396345.1 uncultured Thalassobaculum sp. | reverse complement strand
GTACCATCCGCCTCGATCCAGATCAGCCCGCCGACATCGCCGCCGAGCTGCGCCCGGCGCCGGGCCAGAGCCTGTGCGAATGGAAGGGTCGGGCGCGCTATTTCGACGTGGTCGCCGGCACCGCCACCGCGCGCCGGGCGGCCTGGGCCTACGACGCGCCGACCGAGCGGTTCCGGGCGCTGGCCGGGCACGTGGCGTTCTACGCCGGGCTGATGGAGGCATGCCGGGTCGGCGAGGCGCAGGTCGTCCCGCAGCCGGGCGACTTCTACGGCGGCTGGGTGACCCCGAACCTGGACGGCATACCGAAGGGCGCGCCCGGCACCGAGCGCTGGTAGCCGGGGAGCGCTGATACGCGGGCGGGCCGGATGGCGCTTCCTCAGCCGCCGACCACGTCGCCGGTCACTACCTCGCCGTTGACGGTCGTGCGGTGCAGGCGACGGCGCTGGCGGTCGACGTCCAGGTAGGTGGCGCGGTGCAGGGTGCCGTAGTTGTCCCACATCATCAGGTCGCCCGGCTGCCACTTGTGGCAGTACACGAACTCATCCTGGGTGGCGTGCCGCACCAGGCTGGCGACCAGTTCGACGCCCTCGTCGTCGGGCATGCCGACCACGCCCTTGATGACGTGCTGGCCGAGGTACAGCGCCTTGCGGCCGGTGCGCGGGTGCGGGAAGGCGATCGGCTGGGCGCGGTCGGGGATGGCGCGCTTCTTCTCCTCGCTGAGCGGCCGGTCGGGGAAGCTGCGCTGCTGCAGCAGCGCGTAGCTGTGGATCGCCTTCTTGCCGTCGATGAAGGCGCGGGTATCGGTCGGCAGGGTGTCGTAGGCCCGGCGGGTGTCGGCGAATTGGGTCTCGCCGCCCTCCTCCGGCGCCACCACGCAGTGCAGGATCGAGATGCTGACCGGTTTCTCCAGATGGGTCCCGTCGGTGTGCCAGGACAGCGCGCAGTTGGCGCTGCCGACCGGCTTGCCGTCCTCGATCAGGTTCGACAGCACGATGATCTCCGGCATCCCGGTCACCATGCGCTGGTGGACGTGGATGTTGAGGTCGCCGAACGGCCGGCTGAACGCCACCTGCTGCTCGGGCGTGAGGTGCTGGTCGCGGAACAGCAGGATGGCGTGCTCGTCGATCGCGGCCGACAGCACCGTCTGGTCCTCGGGGGTTATTGGCTGGCGCAGGTCAATGCCGGTCACCTGCATGCCGACGCCGGGTTTCAGCGGGGTGAAGGCGATGCTCATCGGAGGCTCCTCTTCGGCTCGGGGATGTCAGCGGCGGGCCAGCACCATCCGCTGCTCAAGGCGCGAGAGCAGGCGGACGGCTGGCCAGAACACGGCGAGGTAGATCACCGCCGCCGCCATCAGCGGCGTCGGGTTGTAGACGATGTCCTGGGCGGTGCGGGCGTTGCGCAGCAGGTCCGGCATCGCCACCACGGCGGCGAACGAGGTCGCCTTGGCCAGTTCGACCATGTTGCTGGCCAGCGGCGGCACGACGTTGCGGAGCGCCTGCGGCAGCACCACGAAGACCATGGTCCCGACCTGGCCGATGCCGGTCGAGCGCGCCGCCTCGCGCTGGCCGCGACCGACGGACTCGATGCCGGCGCGCACGATCTCGCCGAAGAACGCCGAGCCGTTGGCGACCAGCGCCACCACCACCGTCGCGAACTCCGACAGCCGGATTCCGAGGAACGGCAGGCAGGAGTAGATCAGGATCAGCAGCACCAGCGGTGGGAAGGCCCGCAGGAAGTCGATGTAGACGATGATCGCCCGGCGCCGCCACGGCCCGCCGAGGTCGTAGGCGACCGCCACCACGACGCCCAGCGCCAGCGCCGCCGGCACGATCGACACGATCAGCAGCAGCGAGACCAGCGCGCCCTGCATCAGCAGCGGCGCCGCCACCACCAGGCTGTCGTAGTTCAGGAACGCCCGGGCGAACTCGTCGAAGCCCATCTCAGCGCTCCCAGCCGAAGCGGCGCTCGACCCAGCGGCTGGCCAGCACCAGCGGCAGGAACAGCGCCAGGAACATCAGCGCCGCCAGCATCAGCGGCGTCGGGTTGGCGTAGATGCCCTGCTCGGTCGATGCCTGGTTCAGCAGTTCCGGCACCGCCACCACCGAGGCCAGCGCCGTCATCTTGGTGATCGAGATGGTCTTGTTGGTCAGCGGCGGGATCACCAGGCGCACCGCCTGCGGCAGGATCACGAACAGCAGCGTCAGGCCGAACGGCAGCCCGGTGGAGCGCCCGGCCTCCCACTGGCCAGGGTGCACCGACACGATGCCGGCCCAGAAGATCTCCTCCGACACCGCCGCGAGGTTGAGGATCAGCGTCAGCGTCGCGCACCAGAACGGGTCGAGGTTCACCCCGGCGTAGGGCAGCGCGAAGTAGAACAGGAAGATCACCACCAGCGGCGGGATCGCCCGGAACACGTCGACGAAACAGACGATCAGGACGTTCAGCGGCGCGAACCGGAACGCCCTCAGCAGCGCCAGCGACAGCCCGAGGGTGAGGCCGCCGACGATCGTCCAGGCGGCGATCTCGACCGTCACCCCCAGCCCGCCGAGCAGCGCCGGGAACGACTTAGCCATGTAGTCGAGGTTGAAGTAGTAGTGCAGAAGCCGGTCCATGGTCCGCCCCCGCCCCGCCGCTCAGTGCCGCACGACGCGGGCGAGGAA
>CAYNFA010000330.1:0-5169 GCA_964396345.1 uncultured Thalassobaculum sp. | reverse complement strand
TGCCCGCGCCCGCCACCCTGCCCGCCACCGACTGACCCTGGCCCCTTCCGAGCGACCGAGACATCGCCCCCCTCCAGAGTGCCGCTGGCATGCCGCTTTCCTCTCCAGCCGTGCGCGCGGTTCTCGCCGGCAACGCGGCGATGGTGGTGACCGTGCTGGTATGGGGATCCATGGCGCCGCTGGTCCACGAGTTGCTGCACCTCTACGACGCGCTGGAGATCTCGGTGCTGCGCAACGTGGTGGCCGCGCCGCTGTTCCTCGCGATGCTCGCGATGCGCCTCGGCGGCGCGCCACCTGCCTCGGCGTCGATCGTCGCCTCGCTGCCGCGGATCCTGGCGCTCGGGCTGATCGGCGTGGTGATCTTCGCCACCCTCTACACTTTCGGCATCTACTACGCCGGCCCGGTCCAGTCGTCGATCGTCAACAGCGTGGCGCCGGTGGTGGCGTTGGGGGTCGGCTGGCTGCTCAACCGCGACCGGCCAGACCGCACTCTGGTGGCCGGCATCGCGCTTGCGGTACCCGGCGCCGCCCTGGCGCTCAGCGCCGGCAACCCGAACGCGATGGCGGCGGAGAGCCCGACGACCCTGGCGCTCGGGGTCCTGCTGATCGTGCTGGCGAACGTGGCGTGGGCGTTCTACTCGGCCCTTGCCCGGCGCTGGCTGGGAGGCTGGCCGGCAATCGCGCTGACCGCCGCCACCATCGCCGCCGGCGCGATCCTGCTGGGGATCCTTTACGTCGCCGCCGGGCTGGCCGGTCTGGTCCGGTTCCCGCCGCCGTCACCCTCACTGGTCGATGCCGGGATTTTCGGGTTCATCGCCGTGTTCTCGGTCTGCCTCGGGGTGGCATGCTGGAACTTCGGCGTCGAGCGGCTGGGCCTGCCGCTGGCCTCGTTGTACCTCAACGTCATCCCGCTGATCGCGATCGCGGTGGCGGCCGCGCTCGGGGCCACCATCGTGCCGGCCCACCTGCTCGGCGCCGCGTTGGTGATCGCCGGTCTCGGCGGCGCCCAGTTCAAGCGCCTGCGCGACGCCCGGGCCGCCGACCGCGCCGCCGGCCGATCGCTTCAGCCCGCGGTCGAGCGATAGGCGGCGCGCCCCTCGACCAGGGTCGCCCGTACCCGCACTGGCCCGACGCCGGGATCGCGGACGAGGGCGAGGTCGGCCCGCAAGCCCTCGGCAATCACGCCGCGGTCGTCGAGGCCGGCCGCGGCGGCGGGGTTGGTCGAGACCAGCGCCCAGGCCGCCGGCAACGCCGCGTCGCCGGAGCGCGCCAGCAGGAACGGCGCCTGCGCCAGCGACGGGTAGTAGTAGTCGGAGACCAGGATCGTACAGCGCCCCTCGCGGACCTCGCGGGCTGCCAGGATGCCCTCGGGACCAAGATGGCTGCCGCCGCGCACCACGTTCGGGGCCCCGCAGATCACCGGGTCGCCGAGCTCGACGGCGGTCTCGGCGGTCGCGGTGTTCATCGGGAATTCGGCGATCCGGCAGCCGATGGCGTGATAGCGGCGGCGCATTTCCGGCGTGTTATCGTCGTGGCTGGCGAGCGCCACCCCGGCGGCGACCGCGGCCGCCGCCAGCCGGTCGATCGAGGCCGGCACCTCGGCCTTGCGCTCCGCGACTCGGTGCAGCAGGTCGATGAAGGCGTCGTGGCCGAGGCCGGTGCGGGCGGTGTAGGTGGCCGTCGACTTGCCCTGCCGGAGGACGCGATCGAGGATCATGTCGGAGTGGTCGTTGAAGGCCAGCAGATCGACGCCGCCCTCAGACAGCCAGTCCATGACCTCGGCCTCGGCGTCGAGGTTGTGGGTCTCGTGGCGGAGATGGAACCGAGTGTCGCAGGCCAGCCGCGGCTTCGCCGCCGCCAGCGCCGCCTTCAGCGCCAGCGTCGAGTCGCGCCCGCGCAGGCCGGGCTCCCACGAGTAGGTGACGCCGTGAAACGCCGTGCTGACGCCGTTGGCGACGAGTTGGGCATCGGTGTCGAGCAGGGCCAGGTCCGTCGGGAAGTGGACCCCCGGCCGCGGCATCATCTGGCGCTCGAAGGCGTCGCCGTGCAAGTCGACGATGCCTGGCAGAAGCCAGTCGTCGCCGGCGTCCCACACCTCGCCCCGGCTGGGTCCGCCGATCGCCGTGATTCGTCCATCCTCGACGGTGACCGTGGTGTCCTCGACAGTCCCGTCGGCCAGCAACACCCGACGGCTCGCGATGGTGCGGGTGATCACCGGTCTTCTCCTCGTCCGGGGGGCGTGCCATAACCCCGGCCGGGGTCGACTGAAGTTCTGATTAGCGCCGCGTGCGCCGGAACGCCAGACCCGCCGGATCGATTTCACGGGAGTGTAACGGTGGCGTCGTTCCCGAGCTTTCCCCCCAGCGACGACCAGCCAGGGCCGGCCTCGCCCCGCTACGCGATCTACTACGCCCCTAAGCCGGGGTCGCCGCTCGCCGAGTTCGGTGCCGGCTGGCTGGGACGGGACTGCGCAACCGGGGAGGAACGGCCGAGGCCGGAGATCCCGGGCGTGTCGGAGGAGCGTTTCGCGGCGATCACCCGAAGCGCCCGCGACTACGGCTTTCACGCCACCCTGAAGGCACCGTTCCATCTCAAGCCCGAGCGGTCGCTCGCCGAGCTTGAGGCCGCCGTGCAGGCCTTCGCGGCGGCCCGGGCGCCGCTGATCGTGCACCTCGGGCTGCGCTCGCTCGGCGGTTTCCTGGCGCTGATGACCTCCCCACCCGACAGCCGGGTAACGGCGCTCGCCGCCGACGTGGTTCGCGATCTCGACGGCTTGCGGGCCCTGCCGAGCGACGCCGAGTTGGCCCGCCGGCGCGAGGCCGACCTGTCGGCGCAGCAGGAAGCGCTGCTGCAGCGCTGGGGCTACCCGTACGTGATGGGCGAGTTCCGGTTCCACATGACGCTCTCATCGCGCCTGCCGGACGGGCCGGAACGCGATGCGATCGTGGCGGCGCTGGAGCCGAGGACAGCGGCGGTGACGCGGGATCCGGTGGCGATCGACGCGATCGCCCTGTTCGTCCAGGAGCGGAAAGGTGTACCGTTCGTGATGGTCCGGCGCTTCCCGTTCGAAGCCTGACGGATGATCCAGCCGGTCAGGCGTGCCCGATCGCCGGCATCGGCAGATCGACGACCGGCGGCACCGAGTTCGGCGCCGTGCCGGTAACGCCGCCGATGGCGCGCTCGGCCCTCGGGGTGCGACCGAAGCATTCCCGGTAGCATTTCGAGAAGTGGCTGGCCGACACGAAGCCGCAGGCAAGCGCCACCGACAGGATGGACATCGAGGTCTGCACCAGCAACTGGCGGGCGCGGTGCAGGCGCAAGGTCAGATAGTAGCGCGTCGGCGTGGCGCCCAGGTACTTGCGGAACAGCCGCTCGAGCTGGCGGGTCGACAGACCGGCGCGGTCCGCCAGGTCGGTCTGGGTCAGCGGCTCCTCCAAATTCAGCTCCATCTCGCCGATGACCGAGATCAGCTTGGGATGGCTGACGCCGAGGCGGGCGCGCAATTCCATGCGCTGGTGGTCGTGCGGCTCGCGGATGCGGTCGTGGATGAACTGCTCCGACACCTGGTTGGCGAGCGCCTGGCCGTGCTGCCGGCCGATCAGGTGCAGCATCATGTCCAGCGCCGCCGTCCCGCCCGAGCAGGTGAAGCGGTCGCGGTCGATCTCATAGAGGTCGGACGACACCTCGATGTCAGGAAAATCCTCGGCGAAACCGCCAAGATTCTCCCAGTGGATCGTGCAACGACGACCCTCCAGCAATCCCGCCCTCGCCAGCAGATGGCTGCCGGTGCAGAGCGCGCCCATGGTGGCGCCTTGCCGGGCGATGCGGCGCAGGAACCCCAGAATGCGCTCATCCTCGTAGCGCTGGACGTCGATGCCGGTGACAACCACCAGGATCCGCTCGCGATTGGTCTCCGACATCGCCTGGTGCGGCACCACCTCAATGCCGTTGCTGGCCGCCACCGGCTTGCCGTCCGGGCTGATGATCCGCCATTCGTAGAGGGTGCGTCCGGACATCCGGTTGGCTGAACGCAGCCGCTCGACGGCCGAGGTGAAGGCCATCATCGAGAAGTTCCGGATCAGCAGGAACCCGATTCGGGTCGGCACCGCGTTCGGATCGTCGAACATGAAATGGTCGTGCTCCGGAACCGCCTTCCGCGCTGCCCGCGCGTCCGGGGGATGGCCACCCGTGCGTTGCGTCGAGGATACTGCGAACAGGAGCCGCCACGCATGCGGAAAATACTGCGCCGGGCAGCCGGATGGGATACCGGAACGCGACGCGTCCGGCCCCCGCCCGCTACCCGAGCAGCGTCGGCACGCCGCCCCTGATCACCGTCGTGCAGGGGTTGAACCCGATGCGGTAGGCGAGCTCCGCCGGCTCGTCGATATCCCAGTGGACGAAGTCCGCGGCCTTGCCGACCTCCAGGGTACCACGCTCCGACTGCAGACCGAGCGCGCGGGCGGCGTTCCGCGTGACACCGGCGAGTGCCTCGGCCGGGGTCAGGCCGAACAGCACGCAGGCCATGTTCATGGTCGTCAGCAGCGAGGTCACCGGCGACGAGCCGGGGTTGCTGTCGGTGGCGATGGCGATCGGTACCCGCGCCTTGCGCAGCCGCTCGACCGGCGGCCGGCGAACCTCGCCCAGGGTGAAATAGGCGCCCGGCAGCAGGACCGCGACGGTTCCGGCCCTGGCCATCGCCGCTACGCCGTCGGGCCCCAGATACTCCAGGTGGTCGGCCGACAGTGCGCCGAACCGAGCGGCCAGCGCGGCCCCGCCCAGGTCGCTCAACTGCTCGGCGTGCAGCTTCACCGGCAGCCGGAACAGCGCCGCCGCCTCGAAGATCCGCGCCACCTGTGCCGGGGTGAAGGCGATGGTCTCGCAGAAGGCATCGACCTGGTCGACCAGGCCCTGCTCGACGGCGGCCGGCAGAACCTCGTCGCACAGGAAGTCGACGTAGCCGTCACCATCGCCGAGCCAATCCGGCGGCACCGCGTGGGCGCCGAGAAAGGTGGTGGTCACCGCCACCGGGAACCGGGATTCCAGCGCCCTGGCGACGCGCAGCATCTTCAGTTCAGTGTCGAGGTCGAGACCGTACCCCGACTTGATCTCGACCACGGTGACACCCTCCGCGAGCAGCGGCCGCAGCCGGCGAGCGGCACCGGCGATCAG
>CAYNFA010000329.1:0-5177 GCA_964396345.1 uncultured Thalassobaculum sp. | reverse complement strand
AGCGCCCGGCCACCCCGCCGGAATCGATCGTCCGGGTCCCGCGTCGACGGGCCGCCGGTGATGGACGCGCGCGCTGCCGCCCGGGCATTGCTGGCCTGGTACGCCGAGGCCGGCGCCGACGAGGCGATCGGCCATGATCCGATCAATCGCTTCGCCAACCCCCGCGCCGTGCCGGCGGTTCCGCGCCGGTCAACCCCGCCGGTCGCCTCCGTCCTCGCCGCCACCGCCCTCGCCGCCACCGGCCGCAGCATGCCCGCCGAAGGCCCGGTCGCCGCCGCCCGATCGGTTGCCCTGGCCGCCGGTTCGCTCGAGGAACTGCGAACGGCGCTGATGGCGTTCGACGGCTGCGCGCTCAAGGTCACCGCCACCAACACGGTGTTCGCCGACGGTGTCGCCGGGGCCCCGGTGATGATCGTCGGCGAAGCCCCGGGGGCCGACGAGGATCGCGCCGGCAAACCCTTCGTCGGGCTAAGCGGCCAGCTACTCGACCGCATGTTGGCCAGCGTCGGCCTGGATCGTCGGCGCAACGTCTACATCAGCAACGTGCTGCCATGGCGGCCACCGGGAAACCGCAACCCCACGGAAGGCGAGATGGGCGCGTGCCTGGCGTTCATCCAGCGCCACATCGAGCTCGCGGCTCCGAAGGTCCTGGTGGTGGTCGGCGGCACCTCGGCGAAGGCGCTGCTCGACCGCCGCGAAGGCATCACCAGGCTGCGCGGCCGGTGGTTCGACTGGCAGGGTCCCTCCGGCGGTGCGGTGGTGCCGACTCTGGCAACCTACCATCCTGCCTACCTGCTGCGGTCCCCGGCGCAGAAGGCGAGCGCGTGGAAGGATCTGCTGGCCCTCAAGCGGCGGTTGACCGAGGCGGGCATCGATCCCGTCGCTGGCGGCGAATGATCACGTCGATCCGGGCTGAATCACCAACATATTCTGTCGAAACCGAGGCTGTTAACGACCGATTCGATCGACTGCGGGGGCCGCCACGAAATGAGCATCACTTATCCACATCTTTGGACGTTTGATGCCGCCTCATGGGCTTGTCTGGTCCGAGGAATTATCCTAGTTGTGTTGGTATGCTTCCGCCACAATTTAGACATATTTGGCGATCGTCCCGGCGGGTCCTTCGAGGAGCCATCCTCGGGAGCGCCCTCTTGGCCATTGCCGCGGTCGGAGCCTCCCAGCAGGCGCGCGCCCAGGATGTCGGCGAGGTCCTGAGGCCGGGCGAAGGCTTGGTGACCGGACCCGGTCTCGAGACCGCTTTCCTGGCCCCGAACCTAAGGCGTGAAGACCTGAGCGCCGCGGGCGAAACGCTGCCCCGCTTCCTGTCCCAGGACGACGTGCGTCGCTACCGGGAAATCTTCCGGCTGCAGGGCGAGGGCAAACTCCGCGCCGCCGACCGCGTGATCCGCTCCCTCGAGGACCGCCTCCTCATGGGACACGTGCTGGCCCAGCGCTATCTCCACCCAACCGCGTACCGCTCGACGTGGCGGGATCTGCGGGGGTGGCTGGCGCTGTACGCCGACCATCCCGACGCTGACCGAATCCACCGCCTGGCGCTCAAGCGCAAGCCTGCCGGCGCCGCCGACCCGACGCCGCCGGTCGGCGGCTACCTGGGCGGCAACGGGCCGGACGCGGTGATCGACGTTACCCTTTACGTGTCGCCGCGTCAGCGCAGCGCCGCCGACCAGGAGGCGATCCGCGCCCTCAAGCGCGAGCTTAGGACCCTGGTGCAGCGCGGCCGGCCCGCCGCCGCCCTCGCCCGCCTGTCCCGCGACGACGCCAAGACACTGCTGGACCCGATCGAGTACTCCGACCAGCGCGGCAAGATCGCCGTCGGCCACTTCATCGACGGTCAGGACGAGCAGGCGCTGCGTCTCGCCTCCGCCAGTGCGGAGGTCGCCGGCGAGACGATACCCTGGGTGCACTGGACCGCTGGCCTCGCTGCCTGGCGGCTCGGCCGGATCACCACCGCGGTCGAGCATTTCCAGGCCCTTGCCATGGCCGAGCGGGCGTCGCGCATGCTTCGGGCAGCCGGCGGCTACTGGGCGTCGCGCGGTCACCTGCACCTGCGCCGGCCGGCCGAGTCCACCCGCTGGCTGGCCCGGGCGGCACAGTTCCCGCTGACCTTCTATGGCTTGCTCGGCCGAAAGGCACTCGGTGTCGAGATCCCGTTCGACTGGTCGCTGCCGCGCCTAACCACAGCGCGGCTGAGCGCGCTGGCCGCGCACGACGGTGGCCGACGCGCCTTCGCGCTGCTCCAGGTCGGGGAGAGCGAGCGGGCCGAGCGCGAATGGCGCAAGCTGTTCCCGCGCCTCGCCGAGCCGCTGCGCGAGCCGCTGATCACGATTGCCACCCTGCACGACATGCCAGGGCTGGCGATCCGGCTCGCCGGCATCATCAGGGTAACGACCGGCCGGACCTACCACGCGGCGCTGTTCCCGCTGCCGAGCTGGATCCCGCGCACGGGCTTCGCCATCGACCGTGCCCTCATCTACGGCATCATCCGGCAGGAATCCGGCTTTAACCGTCGCGCTCGCTCGGCACGCGGCGCCCGCGGCCTGATGCAACTGATGCCGTTGACGGCCAGCTTCGTGGACGAGGACGACGAACTCGACAGCCGCCACGAGCTTTACGTTCCGGAGCTGAACATCGCGCTCGGCCAGCGCTACATCGGCCACCTGCTCGATCTCGACAGGGTTGAGGGCGACATGTTCCGGCTGCTGGCGGCCTACAACGCCGGACCCGGCAACCTCGGGAAATGGTCGCAGCGCGTCGACTACCGGGACGATCCCCTGCTGTTCATCGAATCCATCCCGTCCCGCGAGACCCGCGAGTACATCGAGAAGGTGCTGGCCAACGTCTGGGTGTACCGCTATCGGCTCGGCCAGCCGGTCACCTCGCTCGACCGGGTGGCGGCGGGCGACTGGCCGCGCTACGAATCCACCGATGGATCCAACGTCCCGGTGGTGGAAAATGCCCGGCATTGACGAGTCCCGCGCCTTCATTCCGGTCCGGATCGCCATCCTGACCGTCTCCGACACCCGCTCCCTGGACACCGACCGGTCCGGCGACACCCTGGTGCAGCGGCTTGGCGACGCCGGCCACACCCTCGCGGCCCGGGCGATCGTGAAGGACGAGGTGCCGGCGATCGCCGCGCAGTTGCGCGCCTGGATCGACGACGACGGCGTCGAGGTGGTTATCGCCACCGGCGGCACCGGTGTGACCGGCCGCGATGTGACACCGGAGGCCTTCGAGCAGGTCTACGAAAAGCGCATCGAGGGCTTCGGCGAGATGTTCCGATGGCTGAGCTTCCAGAAGATCGGCACCTCGACCATCCAGTCGCGGGCGACGGCGGGGGTGGCGCGGGGCACCTACCTGTTCGCGCTGCCGGGATCGACCGGTGCCTGCAAGGACGCCTGGGACGACATCCTGGTGCACCAACTGGACTTCCGCTATCGGCCCTGCAATTTCGTCGAGATCCTGCCGCGGCTGCGCGAACACGAAGGGTCGCGCGGCAAGGTCTGACGCCACGCCGAGGGCCCTCGGCGGCGTGGCCTCAATCTCCTATGCTCTGCAGCCAGCGCGGCGGCAGCCGCAGCATGAACAGCAGCAGCCGGACCGCGCCGGAAGTCCAGGCCCGGGCGCCGGTCGCCGGCCGTACCCGGACGCCGACGTCGAACATCGCCAGCCGGCCGAGGCCGAGCGCGCGCCCCAGCACCAGGTCCTCGCCGCGCTCCAGGTCCGGCACGCCGCCCAGATGGACCAGGAAGCGCCGGCGGATCACCAGCCCCTGGGCCCCCGAGGGCAACCCGATCCACCGGTTCCGTAACCGTGCCGCGCGCTCGGCGCGCCGCGCCGCGGGCCCGTCGCCTTCGGCCCGGTAGGTGTAGACCGCGCCCCGCTCGCGATTGCGGTCCTCGTGGGCGAAAACCATCAGCGTGGCGTCCCAGCCCGGCTCCAGCACGCTCTCCGGGCGCAGCAGCAGGAGCCACTCGCCGGTGGCCGCCCGGGCACCGGCCGCGAATCGGGCGCCTCGAGTGCCGTCAACGGTCAGGACCCGCGCTCCGGCGGCAGAGCAGGCGGCGTCGATGGCCCGGGCGCCGGCCGCCGAGGCGCCGGCCGTCACGACCAGAACCTCGAGGTCGATGCCGCGTGCCGGCGCGCTTCGGAGCGCCGCCAGGCACGCCGCCAACCGGCCGGTGTCGCCGTCGGCGGCGATCACCACGCTGAGCGTCAGCCGCCGGGAGCCCGGCGGGCCGACCCCGGCGGCCCGGTCGGCCCGCATCGCGCGCGGGCGCGGCAGGCCGGGGCGCGGCAGGCCGGGGCTCGGCTTGCCGGGGTCTGCCGGGTCGGGCTTGGCCTGGTCGGGTGGCGGGACATCGGAACCGTGCAGGGGCATGCGTCGGGCCGGGCGCTGTGCTACGGGAGGCCGATGGTAGACCAACATTCCGCGTTCCGCGCGTCGCTTGCCGCCGCCCTCGGCGTGCCGGTCGAGCGGCTGGCCGTCGCGCCGCTGCCGGGCCGCGTCCACGATCACTGGCGCCTGGACGCCGGCGACGGCGGCGCGCTGATGGTGCGGGTGCCGAGGCTGAGCCATCTCGGGTTGAGCCCACGGGCCGCCCTGACCTACGAGGCCGAAGCGTTCCGGAGGGCGGCCGCCGGTGGCACCACGCCGCGGCTGCACGCCATCCTGCGGGTGCGGCCGGATCTGCCGTGGGGGGCGTTGGTGGTCGACGCGGTCGATGGCCGGGCGCCAGTCCTGCCGAACGACCTGCCGGGGCTGGCCCGGGCGCTGGCCGGGGTGCACGCACTGCCGACTCCGCCGCCGGCGCGCCGCTGGCCGCTGCTGGATCCCGGCGACCCGGTGGGCTACCTGCTCGGCGTGGTGTGCGACCAGCTCGACGCCGTCGGCGATCGCTTGGTTCCGGCGGCGCGCCGGCTTCTGGAGGAGGAGACGGCGGCGGCGATCGCGGGCCGTCCTGAGCCGCGGCCGGTGCCACGCCTGGCGCTCGCCGACACCCACCCCGGCAACTTCCTGATCCGCCCCGACGGCGCGGCGGTGATGCTCGATGTCGAGCGCCCGGTGTACGACAGCCCGGCGGTCGATCTCGCCCACGCCAGCCTGCCGACGTCGCTGCGGTGGGACCCGAGGGTGACCGGGGATGCCGGCCGGCCCG
>CAYNFA010000328.1:0-5183 GCA_964396345.1 uncultured Thalassobaculum sp. | reverse complement strand
GCCATCATCCGGGTCGCCAACAGCCGGATGGCCGGCGCCATCCGGCTGGTCTCGATCGAGCGCGGCCACGATCCCAAGAGCTTCGTCGCCATGCCGTTCGGCGGCGGCGGTGCGCTGCACGCCGGGGCGCTGATCAAGGAGGTCGGGCTCGCCGGCGCCCTGGTGCCGCGCTTCCCGGGCGTGACCAGCGCGCTCGGCTGTGTGATCGCCGACATGCGCCACGACTTCGTGCGCACCATCAACGGCCTGCTCGACGGCTTCGACGTCGCCGCCCTCGACCGCGAGGCCGCGTCCTTCCAGCGCCAGGGCCTGGCCCTGCTGGACCGGGCCGGGGTCTCGTTCGAGGGTCGCGACACCCTGATCGAACTCGACATGTCGTACCTCGGCCAGACCCACACCGTGGCGGTGCCGCTGGTTGCGGGCGATAGCGGCGACGGCGTCGGCATCGAGCGCGCGGCGATCCGCGCCGCCTTCGAGGCCCGCTACCGCGAGGTCTACGGCCGGGTTCTGGAGGCCCTGCCGATCCGGGTCCTGAACCTGCGGGTCGCCACCGTCGGACGGCGCCCCAAGTTCGACCTCTCGATCCTGGCGCCCGGTGCCGACGCGACGATGGACGCCGCCGCCCGCGGCGTGCGCCAGGTCTACGTCGACGGCGCCTGGCACCAGGCGCGGATCTGGGACCGCCTGGCGCTGCCGGCCGGCGCGGTGGTGCCGGGCCCGGCGGTGCTGGAACAGTCCGACGCCACGATCTTCGTCGAGCCGGACCTGCAAGGCAGCGTCGACCGTCTCGGCAACCTGCTGATCACCCGAAAGGAGCCGGCATGACCGAGGGCATCGGCGATCCGCGGCGCACCGCGCTGGTGCTGGCCGACCTGCAGAACGACTTCATCCATCCGGATGGCGCCTACGCCCGCGGCGGCGCCAAGGTGCCGGAGATCGCCGCCCTGCCGGACCGGCTGAAGCCGCTGGTCGAGGCGGCGCGGCGCGCCGGCAGCCCGGTGATGTCGACGCACTTCACCCTGGTCCACGGGATCGACGGCGAACCCTACGTCAGCGACCACCTCAAGCGGCTGCGCCCGTTCCTGCGGGCCGGCGATTTCGCGGCCGGCGGCTGGGGCCACGACCTGGTGGACGAGCTGAAGCCGGCGACCTTCAAGGTCGAGAAGGTGGCGTTCTCGGCGTTCTACATGAGCCGGATGGAGTGGGTGCTGCGGCGCGCCGGGATCGAGACCCTGGTGTTCGCGGGTATCGTCACCAACGGCGGCGTCGCCTCGACGGTGCGCGACGCCCACGTCCGGGACTTCCACGCCATCGTGCTGTCCGACGGCTGCGCCGCCTTCACGCCGGCGATCCACGAGACCGCGGTGGCGGCGCTGCGGCCGGTCGCCGAGGTCTGGACCGTCGCCGAGGCGACCCAGGCGTTCGGGGAAGCCGGGCGATGACGGTCCGGCCGCTGGAGCAGGCCGGCTTCGCCTTCGAGGCGCCGGTCCTGGTGGTCGGCGGCGGCGCCTGCGGGTTGATCGCGGCGCTGGCGGCCGTCGATGCCGGCGCCGAGGTGGTGGTTCTGGAGCGCGATCCGGTTCCGAGCGGCTCGACCTCGCTGTCGTCGGGCTTCGTGCCGGCCTGCGGCACCCGCTTCCAGGCGGTGGCTGGCGTGGCCGACACGGTCGAGCTGATGGCGGCCGACATCCAGCGCAAGAACGCCGGCGAGGCGGACCCCGCGATCGTCGAGGCGGTGTGCCGGCGCTCCGGCGCCACCATCGACTGGCTGGCCGAACGCTGGGGCCTGCCGTTCGTGCTGCTCGACGGGTTCCTCTACCCCGGCCACGGCGTGCGGCGCATGCACGCCCATCCCGACCGCACCGGTGCCGCCCTGCTCGGTGCGCTGCGGACGGCGGCCGAGGTCGCCGGTGTCGAGGTGGTCGGCGACGCCCACGTCACCGGGCTGTACGCCGATGCCGCTGGCCGGGTCGGCGGGGTGCGGGTCGAGCGCCCCGACGGCACCGGCGAGGATATCGGCTGCGTGGCCCTGGTGCTGGCCTGCAACGGCTACGGCGGCGACCCGGCGATGCTGCGCGAGCACATCCCGGAGATGGCCGACGCGCTGTATTTCGGCCATTCCGGCAACCGCGGCGACGCGGTGCGCTGGGGCACCGCCCTCGGCGGCGAGGCGCTGCACATGTCGGCCTACCAGGGCCACGGCTCGGTCGCGCACCCGCACGGCGCGCTGATCACCTGGGCGCTGATGATGGAGGGCGGCATCCAGGTGAACCGCGACGGCCGGCGGTTCTCCGACGAGACCCACGGCTATTCCGAGCAGGCTGTGGCGGTGCTGGCCCAGCCGGGCGGGGTCGCCTTCGACCTCTACGACGCCCGGCTGCACGCCCTCGGTCTCGGCTTCGAGGACTACCGGGAGGCCGAGAAGGCCGGCGCGGTGCGCCGTTTCGACAGCCTGGACGCGCTGGCGGCAGCGTTGGACCTGCCGGCGGCCGCCTTGACGGAAACTGTGGCGCACGCGGCGCGCTGCGCCCGCGGCGAGGCGAGCGACCCGTTCGGGCGCGACTTCGCCGGCAAGCCGCCGCTGGCGGCGCCGTACTACGCGGTGCGCGTCACCGGCGCGCTGTTCCACACCCAGGGTGGTCTGCGGATCGACACCACCGCCCGGGTTCTGCGCCGCGACGGCACGGCGCTGCCCAACCTGTTCGCCGGCGGCGGCGCCGCCTGCGGGGTGTCCGGCTCGAAGGTCTGGGGCTACCTGTCCGGCAACGGCCTGCTGACCGCCACCACCCTCGGCCACATCGCCGGCGAGGGTGCGGCGGCGCTGGCGGCCCGCCGGTAGGCGGGGCCGGCCGCTACCCCGAGCGGTCCTTCACGTAGGCGGCGACCTCGGCGTGGGTGGCGAACCAGGCGTCGCCGGTGGCCTGGATGTGCTCGATCAGCCGCTCCAGGATCCAGATCCGCGACCGGTAGCCGGTGACGTGCGGGTGCATGGTCAGAAGGAACAGCCCGCCCTCCTCGCGCGCCCGGTCGAACTCGCGTCGGAAGATGTCGAACACCGTCTCGGGCGCGGTGTAGGGCCGCAGCCCCGAAAACCGGTGCATGTTGAAGTACACCGCGTCGTCGCGGATCCATTCCACCGGCAGCTCGACGATGCCGGTCGGCTCGCCGTCCTCCAGCAGTTCGTAGCAGTCGTCGTCGGCCATCAGCGAGCTGTCGTAGAGCAGGCCGAGCTCGCGCTCGATGCGCAGCGTGCTCGGGCTGAAATCCCAGCTCGGGGTGCGCAGGCCGACCGGCCGCACGCCGGTGATTGTCTCCAGCGTGTCGGCGGCGCGGAACATCAGGTCGCGCTCGACCTCGTAGGGCAGCACCGAGTTGAGCTCGTGGATCCAGCCGTGGATGCCGATCTCGTGGCCCTCGGCCGCCAGCATGCGCTGTTCTTCGGGGTGCAGCAGGGCGGCCACCGCCGGGACGAAGAAGGTCGCCTTGACGCCGGCCTTGTCGAGCGCCGCCTTGATCCGCGGCACGCCCTTGCGGGTGCCGTACTGGCCCCACGACAGCCGTCCGATCGAGCGGCCGCCGTCGCGCAGCTCGTTGGTCTCGTGGTCGCTGTCGAACGACAGCGCGACGGCGACCCGCCTGCCGCCCGGCCACGACGCCGGCGCCAGCGTCCGGCCGGCCTGCACCTTGCCGACCAGCCGGCGCCAGGTCTCGTCCGGCCACTGCCAGGGCTCGAGCTCGGTCATATGGATCTCTCCCTTACTTGCCGCCGGCGCGCCCGTCGCTTGGTGGGTTCCGGATGCGTTCCGCCTCCGGCGATCCGCTCCGGAATGACGACGAGAAAGAGGCGACCATTGCCAACCAAACTTGTCGTCATCCCGGGCAAGCGCAGCGCGACCCGGGACCCACCCGTCGCTCCGTCATGCCTCGCGCTCCATTGCCCGGACGTGACAGGCGACCCGGGTCTCGGCGATGTCGTCGAGCAGTGCCGGCACGGCGCGGCGGCAGGCGTCCACCGCGACCGGGCAGCGCGGGTGGAAGCTGCAGCCGGGCGGCGGGGCGAGCGGCGACGGGATCTCGCCGGTGATGGTGTTGAACTCGACCAGCGCGTCGTCGTCGAGCACCAGCCGCGGCACGCTGTCGAGCAGGGCGCGGGTGTAGGGATGCCTGGGGTCGCGGTAGATGCTCTCGGTCGGCCCGAGCTCGACGATGCGGCCGAGATACATGATCGCGACCCGGTCGCAGATGTGCCGCACCACGCCCAGATCGTGGCTGATGAACAGACAGGTGATGCCGAGGTCGCGCCGCAGCTCCAGGAACAGGTTGATGATCTGCGCCTGGATCGAGACGTCGAGCGACGCCACCGGCTCGTCGCACACCAGCAGGTCGGGCTGCATGGCGAGCGCCCGGGCGATCGCGACGCGCTGGCGCTGGCCGCCGGAGAACTGGTGCGGGTAGCGCTCGGCGAAGCCCGGCTCCAGGCCGACCCGCGCCAGCCAGCCGCGCACGTAGTCGGGCGCTCCGGCCCGCGTGACCAAGCCGTGGGCGATCGGCCCCTCGGCGACGATGTCGCCGATCCGCATGCGCGGATCGAGCGAGGCGAACGGGTCCTGGAACACCGTCTGCACCCGCGTCGTCACCTTGCGCCCCTGCTCCAGCACCGGCTGGCCGTCGATCCGCACCGCGCCGGCGCTCGGCGCCAGGATGCCGGCGGCGATCCGCCCGAGGGTCGACTTGCCGCAGCCGGACTCGCCGACCAGCCCGAGGGTCTCGCCGCGCTCGATCGACAGCGACACCTCGGTCACCGCCCTGACCGGCCGGTCCTCGACGGTGGCGCCGAGCCGGGCGGCGATCCGGTCGCCGAGGGTGAGGCGCGGGTCGAAGCGCCGGCTGACGGCGTCGAGGGCGAGGAAGGGCGCGGTCACGCCGCCACCCCCAGCGGATGGTGGCAGCGGTAGCCGCGCACCGCGTCGACGCGGTGCGGCGGGTCGCTTGCGCACAGGCCGGTCGCCCGGACACAGCGCGGCGCGAACGGGCAGCCCGGCGGCAGCGCCAGCAGCGACGGCGTGGTGCCGGGTATCTGGTTGAGGTCGTGCCCCGGCCGGGCGGTGGCCGGCAGGGAGTCGAGCAGCCCGCGGGTGTAGGGATGGCGCGGCTCGGCGAAGAGCTCCTCGCACGGCGCCAGT
>CAYNFA010000327.1:0-5239 GCA_964396345.1 uncultured Thalassobaculum sp. | reverse complement strand
AGCTGCTCCTCGACGGCCTGCTCCGCCGCCCGCTGACCGAGCCCGGCCCCGGCGCCGGCGACGCAGCGCTCGACGAACTGGCGGCGGCGCTCGACGGCGCGGCGCGGCGCCGGCTCGGCCGCAGCCTGTCGATCCGCCAGGTCGACGCCGGCTCCTGCAACGGCTGCGAGCTGGAGATCCACGCCCTCAACAACGCCTTCTACGACGTCGAGCGCTTCGGCATCCGCTTCGTCGCCTCGCCGCGCCACGCCGACGTGCTGCTGGTGACCGGGCCGGTCACCCGGAACATGCGCGAGGCGCTGGCCCGCACCTGGGACGCCGTGCCGGCGCCGAAATGGGTGGTGGCGGTCGGCGACTGCGCGCTCGACGGCGGGATCTTCGCCGGCAGCTACGCGGTCGAGGGCGGAGTGTCGGCGGTGGTGCCGGTCGACCTGCACATCCGCGGCTGCCCGCCCTCCCCGACCGAACTGCTGAAGGGCCTGCTGGCGCTGCTGGAGACGGTGGATTCGCGCTGACATGACGGCGACGGAGCGGCGGTCCCGGATCGCCCGCGCTGGCGCGCGGTCGTCCGGGATGACGACAGTGGTGGGAGGGTCCATGCAATGAGCGCGCACCGCCCCACCCTGTCGTCATCCCGGCCAAGCGCAGCGCGAGCCGGGAGCCAGCCGCCGCTTAGTCGGCGCCACCATCGGCAACCCACCGTCGCGCCGTAGGCCCAAGAAAGAGAGGAACGACGGAGGCAGCGGGGCCGATCACCAACTTGATGACGACGAGTGGAGGGCAGGGCCGGTCCAAACTGTCCACCATGTGACCGGTCTGTACCCCTCCCCCCCCCCCGGGTCTGCCGGCTCGAGGCGGTGACCCTTGGCATCCGCGCCGGCGGTGGCATGATGCGGCCCGGAACGCCAATCGAGGATCCCTTCATGCTCGAGCGCCTGAGCGGCGACACCCGCCTGTACTTCACCGTCGGCCACCCGATTGCCCAGGTGAAGTCGCCCGGCGGCATCACGCGGGGGTTCGAGCAGCGCGGCGCCAACGCCGTGCTGGTGCCGATCGAGATCCCGCCGGAGCAGATCGACGCCTTCCTGGCGGTCGCGACGGCGGCCGGCAACGTCGACGGCATGGTGGTCACGGTGCCGTACAAGTTCCGCGCCCGCGCGGTCTGCGACACGGTATCGCCGCGCGGCGAGCTGCTGGGGGCGACCAACGTGCTGCGGCGGAACCCGCGCGGGCTGTGGCACGGCGACATGACCGACGGCATCGGCTTCTGCAACGCCGTCGGTAAGGCCGGCTTCGCCATCCGGGGCAAGCGCTGCCTGCTGGTCGGCGCCGGCGGCGCGGGCTCGGCGATCGGCCTGTCGCTGCTCGACGGCGGTGCCGCGCACCTGGCAGTGTTCGACCTGGACGCCGACCGCCGCGACGCCCTGATCGCCAAGCTGCGCACCCGTCACGCCGCGGTCGACGCGGCCACCGCCGCCGACCCGACCGGCTTCGAGCTGATCGCCAACGCGTCGCCGGCCGGCATGCGCGCCGGCGATCCGCTGCCGGTCGACGTCGACAAGCTGGCGCCCGGCATGCACGTCGGCGACGTGGTCACCGCCCCCGAGGTGCCGCCGCTGATCGAGGCGGCCCGCCGGCGCGGCTGCTCGACCAACACCGGCACCGAGATGTACCTCGCCCAGGTCGACGTCATCACCGAGTTCCTGCTCGGCCGCGACTGAGCACCCCAACACGGAGGCTTCCATGCTGCGTCGGACGCACGCGTTCCTCGCCATCTGGCACGACATCGACCCGGCCATGGAGGCCGACTGGCACCGCTGGCACACCTACGAGCACATGGCCGAGCGGGTCGGCATTCCGGGCTTCCTGGCCGGCCGGCGCTACATGAGCGACGACGCCCCCGAGCACCGCTGCTTCACGCTGTACGAAGGCGCCGAGTTGTCGGTGTTCAACAGCCCCGCCTATCTGGAGCGCCTGAACGCGCCGACCGAGTGGACCCGCCGGATGGCGCCGGCGTTCCGCGGCTTCACCCGCGGCGCCTGCCGCTGCGCGGCGACCGCCGGCGCCGAGAACGGCTACGCCGGAGCGGTGCTGACGGTCCGCCTGGAGCGCACCGGCGAGCCGGAGGACACCGCCGCCGCCGAGGCACTGGTCGAGCGGATCGCCGGCCTGCACGACGCCGGCGTGATCGGCGCCCATGTCGGGATCTGCGACCCGAGCGTCACCCGGACCGAGACCAACGAGCGCAAGATGCGCAGCGCCACCGGCGAGCAGTCGCCGGAGGGCGTGGTGGTGGTCGAGTCCTACGACGGCGGTTCGCTCGCCGGCGCGGCCGCCGGGATCGAGGCGATGGTCGCCACCGCAGGCCTGGGCTTCAGGCCGGTGTTCCGGCAGACCTACACCCTCGCCTACATGCTGCGCGAGTGACCGTCAGCGGGCGGTCGGGTCGGCCTTGGCCGCCGGGCCGAGGATGTAGTCGTACGCGTACATCGAGGCGGCACCGCTCGCCAGCGCGGCGGTAACCGCGGACATCGTCACCGGCATGACCGCGAACATGTAGCCGGCCATCGCCCCGGTCATGATGTACATGGTGCGGACGATCTCATCGTCCGGGGCGGCCTCGGGTGCGGCGGCGCTGACGCCGGCCGCCGGCCGCGCGGCACCGCTCACGGTCTGCGCCCACGCCGGCCGCGCCGAGAAAGCCGCCACCGCCACCCCGATCATCAGCAGCATCGCCATCGCGCGCATCGCGTCGTCCTTCCCATCAGCCGCCACTGCCGCGGCGCGGCGACCATCGCCTGTTTTTCGCCGTTCGCCAACCCGGCTTCGACGCGCAACCCGCGCGCTCAGCCGCGCGCCTCCCGGATCGCCTTCCACACCCGCTCCGGGGTCGCCGGCATGTCGATGTGCCGGATGCCGTACTCCGAGAGGGCATCGACCACGGCGTTCATCACCGACGGCAGCGAGCCGGCGCAACCGGCCTCGCCGCAGCCCTTGGCACCCAGCGCGTTGGTGGTCGCCGGCACCGAGTGCGGCTCGAGCCGAAAGAACGGCGCGTCGGTCGCCCGCGGCACCGCGTAGTCCATGTAGGAGCCGGTAAGGACCTGGCCGTCGGTATCGAACACGCAGCGCTCCATCAGCGCCTGGCCGATGCCCTGGACGATGCCGCCATGGGCCTGGCCCTCGACCAGCATCGGGTTCACCACCGTGCCGAAGTCGTTGACCATGTGGTAGCGCACCACCTCCACCACGCCGGTGTCGGGATCGATCTCGACCTCGGCGATGTGGCAGCCGTTCGGGAACGCCGACGGGGCGCCTTCGTGGACATGCTTGACGTCGAGGCTACGCGGCACGTCGTCCGGCAGGGCGATGCCGGCGCGCAGCTTCTCGGCGATCTCCATGACGCCGATCGAGCGGTCGGTGCCGGCGATCGCGAACCGGCCGCGCCCGAACTCGATGTCGGCGACCGCCGCCTCCAGCAGGTGGCCGGCGATCCTCCGGCCCGCCTCGATGACCTTGTCGCTCGCTTCGACGATGGCGGCGCCGCTGGCCATGATCGACTTCGAGCCGCCGGTGCCGCCGCCGGCGACCAGCTCGTCGCTGTCGCCCTGCAGCAGCCTGACCTTCTCGAACGGCACGCCGAGCTTCGAGTGCAGCACCTGGGCGAACGCCGTCCAGTGGCCCTGGCCGTAGTCGAGGGTGCCGGTGATGATGGTCACCGTGCCGTCGGCCTCGAAGCGGATGCCGCCCATCTCGTTCTGCGGCGGGGCGGTGACCTCGAGGTAATCGCCGATGCCGCGGCCGCGCAGCTTGCCGCGCGCCCGGCTCTCCGCCCGGCGCGCCTCGAAGCCGTCCCAGTCCGCGAACGCCAGCGCCTGGTCCATCAGCGCGGTGAACTCGCCGCTGTCGTAGGTCAGGCCGGAGCAGGTGTCGTACGGCATGGCCGAGGCCGGGATGTGGTTGCGGCGCCGCAGCTCGACCGGGTCGATGCCCAGCTCGCGAGCGGCGGTGTCGATCATCCGCTCCATGTAGTAGTTGCCCTCGGGTCGGCCGGCGCCGCGGTAGGCGCTGACCGGCGAGGTGTTGGTGAAGACGCACTTGGTCGCCACCGCCATCGCCGGCACCCGGTAGATGCTGGTGACGTTCTTGACGATGTTCAGGCTCGCCATCATCGGGCTGACCTGCCCGACATAGGCGCCCATGTTGCCGTAGCCGGTGATCCGCACCGCCAGGAACCGGCCGTCGCCGTCGAGCGCCAGTTCGGCGGTCATGGTGTGGTCGCGCCCGGCCTGGTCGGCGAGGAAGCTCTCGGAGCGGTCCGAGGTCCACTTGACCGGCCGGCCGAGGGCGCGGGCGGCGTGGAACAGCGCCGGGTATTCCGGGTAGACGAACGCCTTCATCCCGAACGAGCCGCCGACGTTGCCGGTCAGCACCCGGACCTTCGACGGCTCGACGTTGAGGATGTCCTTGGCCAGCAGGTTGCGCAGCCCGAACGCGCCCTGGGAACCGACCCGCAGCGTCCACCTGCCGTCGGCCAGGTCGTGTTCGGCGATGGCGGCGCGCGGCTCCAGCGCCGACACGATCACCCGGTTGCTGACGATCTCCAGCCTGGTGACGTGGGCGGCTTTCGCGAACGCCTCGGCCACGGCCGGGCGGTCACCGTAAAAGTAGTCGAGAACCACGTTGTTCGGGGTCGCCTCGTAGAGCTGCGGCGCGCCGTCGGCGGCCGCCGCCTTGGCGTCGGTCACCGCCGGCAACGGCTCGATGTCGAGCATCACCGCCTCGGCGGCGTCGCGCGCCTGGTCCGGCGTCTCGGCGACCACGATTGCCACCGGGTCGCCGACGAACCGCACCTTGTCGGTCGGGAAGGCCGGGCGCATCGGGTTGCGCATCTCCGAGCCGTCGGCGTTCTTGAGCGGCACGCCGCAGCGGATCCGGCCGTAGCCCGCCGCTTCCAGATCGGCCCCGGTGTAAACCCCGAGAACCCCGGGCATTGCCAGCGCATCCGAGGCGTCGACCCCGTTCAGCACGCCGTGCGCGACGCTCGAGCGGACGAACACGCCGTAGGCCTGGCCGTCGCGGTTCAAATCGTCGGTGTAGCTGCCGCGACCGGTCAGCAGGGTCGGGTCCTCGTTGCGCGGCACCGGTTGGCCCACGCCGAACTTCATGGTGGCGAGTTCCGTCTCGTCGAAAAGCGCGTTCACGTCATGCCTCCTGGATTGCGGAACCAGCGATCGCG
>CAYNFA010000326.1:2803-5242 GCA_964396345.1 uncultured Thalassobaculum sp. | reverse complement strand
CAAGGTCCACGAGAGACCCGTCTCGCGATAGGCGATCTCGACTTTGCCGTCGACCGCGGCTTCCGCCATGCGCCCTATGACGGTGTGGCCGAAGCCCCTGCGCGTCGGCGCCACCACCTTGGGGCCGCCTTCTTCCAGCCAGGACATCGAGAAGATCGGGTCCGCGGCGTCGGTGAGCTGCCAGGTGATGAGCACCCGACCGTTCGCGTTGGAGAGCGCGCCGTACTTGGCGGCGTTGGTGGCAAGCTCGTGCAGCGCCATGCCGATGGCCTGGGCGGCAGCGGCGGTCAGCCGTGCGGTCGGCCCCGCGACCAGGATGCGCGAGCCGATCAGGTCGCCGAAGGACGCGAGCTGGGCGTGGACGAGATCGGTGATGTCGATGCCCTGCCACTGGTTCTCGATCAGCAGGTCCTGACCGGCGGCGACACCTTCGAGGCGGTCGGCGAGGCGAACCGCGAAGGTCGCGGGGTCGCCGTGCTTGGCGGTCTGGCTGGCGATGGCCTGGACGACCGCGAGCAGGTTCCTGGCGCGATGATTGACCTCCGCCATGAGAAACTGCGCGTGCTTCTCGGCGCGCTTGCGCTCGGTAATGTCGCGGATGCTGCAGTGGATGACGGGGCTGCCGGCCTCGTCGTAGAGGTTGCACACGATCTCGACGTCGAGGTGCCGCCTTCCGGGATGATCGACCGGCACATCGTCGTAGCGCACCTGGGTGGCCCGCTGCAGGTCTTGCGCCATCTTACGCATTTCGGCTTCGTTCTTGAGAAGACCGATCTCGAAGAGCTCTTTGCCAACGAGCTCGTCATGCGTGTAGCCGAGCAGACGCGCCAAGAACGGGTTGGCATCGACAATCCTGCGCGTGCCGGGGTCGAGGATGGCGATGCCGTCTTGCGTCGTCTCGAAGAGCCTTCGGTAGCGCGTCTCCGAGATCAGCACCCGGTTCTCGCGCTGCTTGCGCTCGGTCACGTCGCGGATGATGGCGAGCCTGCCGCCCGGCGACCCGCCCATCTGCCGCAGCGCCGTGACGCTCATCTCGACATCCAGCGTGCGGCCGTCGAGTGTCAGATGGGTGCTGTCGCCGCGCCATGACCCCCGCTCGGGGAGGGCGGACTCGGCGGCGGCTTCGCTGTCGCCCTGCGGCAAGCGAGCCCGGCAGATCTTTGCCAGCGTCCGCCCGAGTGCCCATGACGTGGCGACCCCGTAGAGGCGCTCGGCGGCCGCGTTGAGGTAGACGATGCATCCCGCGGGATCGAACGCGATGACCGCATCGCTGACCTGCGCCAGCATCTCGCCGCGAAGGCGGCTGGCATCGGCGTCCTGACCCTGGAGGGTGTAGAGCCGGACCCCCGAGGCGTCCTCGATGACGAGCGCATCGACCTCACCGTGCCGGATCGCGCGAAGCGTCTCGTCCGCCTCCTCCAGCCGCGCGTAAAGCTCAAGGTTTGTCGCGAGAAGTTTCGTTCTGGAGGGCAGGGCCGAGCGGTTCTCCGATGGTGCCTTCATGGCGATGCGGTATTCCCCGCGGCCTGGCGAAGATCGAAGCCGCGCAGGATCGTGGCGGTCTGCGACATGTCGCCGATGAAGCGCCGAAGCGGCAGCGGCAGCAACTTGATCAGGGTCGGCGCGGCGATGATCTGCTCGTCAGCGGCCAGCGCCGGATGCTGCGAGATGTCCACGATGTCCAGGTCATAGCGTCCGCTCAGATGCTGCTCGCAAAACCCGCGGAGGTTGACGACAGCGCGAGCGGAATTCGGGGTCACGCCGGTGATGTAGAGTCGCAGGACATACCGCGTCATCTCAGGCGCCGACGCGGCCGCGTCGATGTTGTCCGTCAAGATGCGCACCCGATCGGCCTGACGTCGAGGCCGACGAGCACCCGCTCTTCGTCGGACAGGTCGCCGATGATCTTCTTGATCGGCTCGGGCAGCCGCCGCACGAGGGTGGGGACGGCGAGGATCTGGTCGCCGGCGGCCAGCTGGGGCGTCTTCGTCAGGTCGATGACCTCGATGGAATACTGGCCAGCGAGGTGGGTCTCGCAGATGCGCTGGAGGTTGGCGAGGGCGACGATCGACTTCGCCGTCTGGCCGGCCACGTAGAGGCGCAGCTGAAAGGCAGGGACACCTTCGGCATCCTGGAGTGGGGCGGTTGGATTGGCGGCGTTCATCGCTTCACTTTCGCTCGGGCCCTGGCGTCGGCCCCGCGCCGCGCTGCCTTGCCAACTCGTGAATATTGCGACGCGTTCCTTCCTGGTCGAGGGAGCCGCGCGCGATGGCGAACTCGACCTCGTCGGTCTCCTCGTCCGCCGCGGCCTGCAGCGCGGCGATCTGCGCCTCGATCGCCTTCCGCCTGCTGGCGAGCCGCTGCAGCCTGCGCCGGTGATCTTCCCCCCGCAACTGCGCCGCGACCCGCTCCTCGTCCTCGTGCGCGACGCGCGCGCTG
>CAYNFA010000326.1:0-2793 GCA_964396345.1 uncultured Thalassobaculum sp. | reverse complement strand
CCCCTGGTCGCTGAGGATGAGCTCGCGCACCTGGTTCGAATGGGACATGCCGCGCGACTTGCGCACGAAGATCGTGCGGTTGCGCTCGCCGCCGGTATCGACGTTGCGCAGCAGCAGCCACGTGTCCATGAGCGAGGACACGCCGAGCTGCGAATCCTCCGGCGGCGTTATCGCGTCTCCGCCGCCGGTCAGGCCGGTGAAGACCGCCGTGATCTGCTCCGTCTTCAGGAAGTCGATGAGCCGCATGAGGGTCGGCTTCACCTCGACGTCGTTGTCCGCCAGAGTGAGGTTGCTGATCGGATCGATGGCGACCACGGTCGGCCGGAAGGTCCGGACGGTATCGTGCATCATCAAGAGCTGCTGCTCGAGCCCCTGCAGCGTCGGCCGCGTCGAGTGGATCTCGAGCAGCCCCTTCTTCACCCACGGCGCCAGCTTGATGTTGATGGAGCTCATGTTGCGGACGATCTGCGCGGCCGACTCCTCGTAGGCGAACAGCAGGGCTCTCTCGCCGCGCTGGCAGGCGGCCTCGACGAACCGCGCGGCGATGCTGGACTTGCCCGTTCCGGCGGAGCCCGAGACGAGCGTGCTGCTGCCCCGGAAGACGCCGCGCCCGCCCAGCATTTCGTCGAGGCGCGCGACGCCGGTGGCGACGCGATCCGCGGACACCCGGTGGTCGAGCAGCAGCGAGGTGATCGGCAGAACCGAGATCCCCTGTGCCCCAATGAGGAAGGGGTACTCGTTCATGCCATGGGGCGTGCCGCGGTACTTCATCACGCGAAGACGGCGGGTCGAGATCTGCCTCTCGATGCGCTGGTCGAGGGCGATCACGCAATCGGCGACGTACTCCTCGATGCCGTAGCGCGTCACCGAGAGCCCCTCGCCCTTCTCGCCGGTGATGATCGCGGTCATGCCGCGATCCTTGAGCCAGCGGAACAGGCGGCGCAGCTCGGCCCGGAGAATGGCGTGGTTGGGCAGGCCGGCGAACAGCGCCTCGACCGTGTCGAGCACGACGCGCTTGGCGCCGATCGAGTCGATGGCATGGCCCAGCCGGATGAAGAGCCCTTCGAGATCGTAGTCGCCGGCTTCTTCGATCTCGCTGCGCTCGATGCGGACGTGATCGAGCGCGATTCTCTTCTGCGCCGCGAGCGTATCGAGATCGAAGCCGAGCGAGCGGACATTGGCCGTCAGCTCCGCGGCGCTCTCCTCGAAGCTCATGAAAACGCCGGGCTCATCGTACTGCGTCGCCCCGCGGACGAGAAACTCGATCGCGAGCATCGTCTTGCCGGAGCCGGCGCTGCCGGCGACAAGGGTGGGCCGGCCGGTCGGCAACCCGCCACCCGTTATCTCGTCGAGTCCCCGAATTCCGGTCGGGCTCTTGGCAAGGGTCTGGCGGTTTTCGATCGGTTTCGGCCTTAGTCGGTCGCCCACGGAAGCGGCGTGTGTGACGGTATCGCAGGGAGAGTGCGCAATCGGAAAGAGCGAATCAGGGCTGAAAGACGAAGAACCGACGCTCGCCAGCCTTCGGCACGACAACCCGTCTAGCACTTATCTACAATATAGCATCCGGCGCTGAATACGTAAGTAGATCCCGCCGAGGCCGCGAACATTTCGGCTGGCTGCCGTTCGTGGCCTGGGTTCCGCTTGGGAAATTCAGGGCGACAGATTTAACCAGTTGAGTACGCTCGCCTCAACTTCAGCAGGCCCTTAGATGCTCCCGCGCAGCGGGGGCCACGAAGGGCTTGCCGGGGAAAGCTGCTCAAGCTCTGAGGTGCCGGCCGCGCAGCGGCTGGCCAGGAAGCACCGGCCGGGATGCTCCGTCGATTGATTCTCACGTCCTCAGGCGACCAGCCAATACGATGATGGGGACGACCGCCGCTCCCGGCATTGTCCAGTTCGCGTGCCGTATCGGGTTGCTGACACACCGGCTGTCGGTCACCATGACCGTCTCGGGGGCAAGTCATAGCGACAGGGCGGCATTCTATCGTCAGCTCGGACGAGCCACGGTGACGCCGATGCCGTCCGGCCCCGCTTATGGTGACGAGTAATTATCTGGGGAGGCACCCATTATGCTGACGAGCGGTAGCGACCGTGTTTACGACAGACGCCTGGCCTCCTGGCGGTTCTCCCTGGTGGGGCTGCTGATTCTGGCGCTCGCGCCGCTGCCGGCCCAGGCGGCCGACGGGGTGCCTCCGATGCCGCGATGCCCCGCGCAGCCCGGTGATGTGGTTTTCCTGCCCTGCGATGAGGTGGTCTCTTTCCAGCCGATGCTGGGCGTGGCGATCACGCCCTACGCCGGAAAGGCGCCGCCGACGGACGGTCCCCTGCTTGACCTGACGGCCGGGAATCGCGCCCTGCGGTCGTCCGACGGTCTGCTCGATGCCGAGCTGCGAATGATCACCGGCACGGCCGAGAACCCGATGCTGGTGGGCTCGCGGCCTTACCGGGTGACGAGCTACCAGGGACAGAACCGGCTGGGCGGTGTCGCGTCGTCCTACAACGGGGTGTTTCCGGCGCCGACCTTGATGATCCAGCCCGGCGATACGCTGCGGCTGATGATCCGCGACGAGCGGATCCCGGATGCGGTGGTGCAGGCGAGCGCGCTGCATTTCGATCCCACCGAACCGGTGCCGCAGGCTTCGAACCTCCACACCCACGGGCTCCTGGTCGGCCCGAGCGGCGAAGGCGACAACGTCTACCGCGCCTTCCTGCCGGGCAACCGCTACCGGATGGAAATGCGACTCGGAGACAGCCACACCGACGGGATGAACTGGTATCACCCGCACATGCACGGCT
>CAYNFA010000325.1:0-5273 GCA_964396345.1 uncultured Thalassobaculum sp. | reverse complement strand
GTTCGGCCCGGACGGTGACCGCCGTCACCAGGTGACAGGCCTTGACGGGCTTGACCAGGAAATCGTCGCCGCCGAATCTGAGCTCCTCCGGCGTGCGTCCGAGATCGCTCTCGACGGACAGGTACAGGATCGGAATGGCGTGGTCCGGATCGCGCTCGCGCAGCACCGCCGCCAGTTCGGGCCCCTCGGCATCCGGCATGGAGATGTCGAGGACCGCCACGTCGGGAACGAAGCGGTCCACCGCGTCGAGGAACTGCAGCGGCTCCGATAGCGCCATGACCTCGAGCCCGGACGCGCGCAGCACCTCGGCC
The DNA here is from genome assembly GCA_964396345.1 of uncultured Thalassobaculum sp. Taxonomy (GTDB): domain Bacteria; phylum Pseudomonadota; class Alphaproteobacteria; order Thalassobaculales; family Thalassobaculaceae; genus Thalassobaculum_A. Next base: position 4,962 of record CAYNFA010000325.1, on the reverse strand, counting down.
TGCATCGCCAGGGCTACCGGATCGTCGTCCACCAGCAGCGCCCGATAAGGCTCGCGCGCCCGACGGTCGACGAGTTGTTCCACCAGGCCGATCAACCGGCTGGTGTCGGCGGGCTTCACGATGAAGCGGTTGGCTCCCGCCTGCAGGGCGGACAGCCGTGAGGCAAGGTCGCCGTGCGCCGAGAGGGCAATCACGGGTATTCCCTCCCGACCGCCGAGCCCGAGGTCGGCAAGCAACGCCGTGCGGCCGCCGGAAAAGGTCATGCCCACGATCGCCAGCGCGGCGCGCTCGGCGCTGTCCAGGTTCCGGTAATCGGTCGCGGCCGGGAAGACGCGGACGCGGTAGCCAGCGTCACCCAAGGCACGGGCAAGCCACTCGGCGTCTCCTGGATCCTCCTCGACGACGTCGATCAAGACCGGGCGTTCGCCGACGCCTCGGCAGTTCGGTCGGTCCGGTTCACTGGAACAGGGAATGGCGCCGCCTGACGGAACGTCCTGGGGATCCGAGTTCATGGGTTTGCTTTGAGCGACCGCTTCGCGTCCGTCACGTCGTACGCCGCGGATAGGGCGGCGGTGCGTCGGGGCAGCGGAAGTGGAACGATCGAATCGGTCATGTCGGCGCACTCTCCGGGGCATGGTAATGAGGCGGTTCAGGGCGCGGGGCCTATGCCCTCGGAAGAATTCAGTCTGCGAGATCCGGGCGACGACGTCGGTCACTCAGCTCCCGTCGTTGCCGGCCAAGCCCTGCCTCATTCATGTTTTCGGCACGCAGGAAGAAAGCGGCCTTTCGCCTTAAGGGAAGGTAAACGCATTTTGGCGCGAAACCCCGGTAACGCGCGAATAAACTTGTTTAGGTTGCATAATCGGCGCCGATACCGTGCTCGGACGGGTGCGCAGGACGGCTCTCATCCCGTTCTTAAACAGGAAATCACCTACTAGAAAAACGATGTACCAAAATGTACCTTCATCGGATTTAAAATAATCGTTCATAATATCAATATTCAGGTACAACACATGATACTTTGTGTTGATTATGCAAGTATTCCATTTCAGATGTAATACAAAATAATAATGTATATTATAATTTACTATAAATTAATCTTCTTATCATTGCTCAGATGCCTCTGCTCAATCTCTTGGGCATGAACACAAACGACACCCTACGTATTTTCCACAAATGGACGGTTTGCGGCACCGTCTGGACCGGAGGCCGCGCGCGATTCCATTGATGCGCTATCGATGGAGCCGTCTTCCGCTCGAAGGGCAATGAGGCGGAATCCGCTCGGCCGTCGAGCCTGTGTTCGCCAAACAGGAAGCCCGCATGGGGCTGTTCGTGCGAGCCGTCGGCAATCACCGTCAGCGGCGCTGCGTGCTGAACACCGGCCTCCGTGATCAACCACGATATGAACGCGCTGAAACGCCAGGCTCACGACCGCGATCCGGATATGCCGTGTGGATTAAATTGTCCAAATGAATGCAACGTTGGCCGGAACGGCAACACGGGAGCGGTGCGCCGGGGGAGCCGTGGCTGAGAAAGCGCTAGCCGGAACGGCTGCTGCTTCCCGGCCGCCAGCCCGGCGGCGCCATCTCGAAGCCGGCGAACTCGAACGCCGGCGCCACCGTGCAGCCGCACAGCGTCCACGCGCCGAGCGACCGCGCGCCCTGCCAGCAGCCGGGCGGAATCACCACATGCGGCGTCTGCCCCGCCATCACGTCGGGGCCGAGGGTGTGCTCGACCACCGCCTCGCCGTCGGGTGACAACGACAGCGACAGCGGCGCGCCGGCGTAGTGGTGCCAGATTTCGGTGGCGTCGACGACCCGGTGCCAGGCGGAGACCTCGCCGGCCGGCAGCAGGTAGAAGATCTGGGTCAGCGCCCCGCGACCGCCGCCGGGCGGCCGGTCGCGGAACGTCTCACGGTACCAGCCGCCTTCCGGATGCGGCCCCAGTTGGAGCGCGGCGACCAGTTCGGCGACCGTCTCCCGGCTCACGACGCCGGCGGCTTGGTCGCGGCCATCGACGGCCGGGCCGAGAACCGCTCGAACCAGGCGGCGAGCTTGGAACGGCTGGCGCGCCAGTCGCGATGGCCGAGGCGGAAGTCGATGTAGCCGAGGCTGCAGCCGACGCTGATGGTGCCGATGTCGACGCGGTCGCCGAAGCTGTCGGCGGCCGCCTCAAACGCGTCGAGGGCGCCGTCGATCTTGGAGAGCTGGGCGTCGGTCCAGGCCTGGTTGCGCATTCCCTCATCGCGGAAGCGGCTCTCGTAGACCACCAGCAGGGCGGCATCCAGCAAGCCGTCGGCGGCGGCCTGCAGGCGCAGCGCCTCCCAGCGGGCCTTGCCGTCCGGGAACATCTTGCGGCCGGCGTTCAGGCTGTCGAGGTACTCGCAGATCACCGGCGAGTCGAACAGGGTCATGCCGTCGTCGGTCACCAGCGCCGGGATCTTCTTGAGCGGGTTGGCCGCCGCCACCCCGGCGTCGGGCGCCATCGGCGTGGTGGTGACGGGCGCCACCTCGATCCGGTCGAGCAGGCCGGCCTCCTGGGCCATCACCATGACCTTGCGGACGTAAGGCGATGCCGGCGAGTGGTAGAGCTTCATGGGTGGTGTTCTCCCTGTGGGGTGCCCGCGAGGGCGCGGTGCGGATTCAGAAGGCGTCCTTGCGTCGCCGGATCTCGGCGAACACCGCCGACGGCTCGGCGCCGGCCATGCCGACCGCCGCCGCCATGGCCGGATCGTCGGCGCGCAGGAACGGGTTGGTGCCGAGTTCCTCGGCAAGGGTCGATGGCACGGTCGGCTGGCCGGCGGCGCGCAGCCGCTCGATCTCGGCGGCCCGGGCCCGCAGCGCGGCGTTGCCGGCGTCGACCGACAGCGCGAAGCGGGCGTTCGACTGAGTGTACTCGTGCCCGCAATAGACCCGCGTCTCGTCGGGCAGCGCCCGCAGCGTCGACAGCGACGTCCAGAACTGGGGCGGCGTGCCCTCGAACATCCGCCCGCAGCCGAGCGCGAACAGGGTGTCGCCGCAGAACAGCGCCGCCGAATCCGGAATGTGAAGCGAGATGTGACCGCTGGTGTGGCCGGGGGTCTCGTAGACGGTGGCCGAATGGCCGGCGATCTCGACGGTATCGCCGTCGCCGAGCGTCACATCCATGCCGGCGATGCGGGCCGCCTCGGCCCGCGGGCCGAGCAGCTGGGCGCCGTGCTTCGCCTTCAGGGCGGCGTTGCCGCCGGTATGGTCGTGGTGGTGGTGGGTGTTGACGATCTGGGTCAGCGACCAGCCGCGTTCGGCCAGCGCCGCCTCGACCGGCGCCGCTTCGCCGGGGTCGACGACAGCGGTGGCGCCCGTCTCCCGGTCGTGGAGCAGATAGACGTAGTTGTCCGACAGGGCAGGGACGAGCACGATCTCGAGGGCTGCCATCGGGGCCTCCTGATGTCGCGTGGCGCGGTGCGGATCTGCCGGGGTCGACAGAGGCCGGCACGGTAGCATTAAGATCGGGAACCTGCCACCGACGCCGGCCCCTTCGAACCGGCAACAGTGCGTCCACGAGGAGACGACCATGAAGATCGCGAACGTCGAGGCGGTCCCGCTGCGCATGCCTTTCGACTTCTCCGGCAAGTCCCGAGACGCGTCGGCCGGCGGCTGGCCGGCGCTCGATTTCTGCCTGGTGAAGGTGACCACCGACACCGGCATCACCGGCTGGGGCGACGCCTTCGCCTACCACTGCCTCGAGGCGGTGGTCGGCGCGGTCGAGCACATGATCAAGCCGGCGGTGATCGGCCAGGACGCCCGCGACATCGCCGGTCTAAGCTACCGGCTGCAGCAGAAGCTCCACCTGTTCGGCCGTTACGGGATCACCCTGTTCGCGGTGTCGGGGCTGGACATCGCGCTCTGGGACATCGCCGGCAAGGCCGCCGGCCTGCCGCTTGCCCGGCTGTTCGGCGGCACCACCGACCGGACGCTGCCGGCCTACTCGTCGCTGTTCTTCCTGCGCGACCGCGAGTTGGTGATGGCCGATGTCCGGCGCTCGCTCGACGAAGGGTATCGCTACATCAAGCTGCACGAGATCGCCGAACCGGAGGTCGGGGCGGCGCGCGAGGCGGCCGGCGACGACGTGCCGATCATGGTCGACGTCAACTGCCCCTGGACGCCCGAGCAGGCCAGGCGCATGGCGATGGCGCTTGACCAGTTCGACCTGCACTGGCTGGAGGAACCGGTGTTCCCACCGGAGGACTTCGCGTCGCTCGCCCGACTCCGCGGCGAGACCGGCGTGCCGATCGCCGCCGGCGAGAACTGGTGCACCGCCTTCCAGTTCGCCCAGGCGATCGAGGCCGGCGCCATCGACTACGCCCAGCCGAGCGTCACCAAGGTTGGCGGCATCACCGAGTTCCGCAAGGTCGCGACCCTCGCCGAGGCGGCGGGCATCCAGGTCATGCCGCACTCGCCGTATTTCGGCCCCGGGTTCCTCGCCACCCTGCAGATGGCGGCGGCCTCGCCGAACCCGGGCCTAGTGGAGCGCTTCTACATCACCCCCGAGGCCAGCCTGTACGGCGACTGGATCAACCCGGTCGGCGGCGCCTTCAAGGTGCCGGACGGACCGGGACTCGGCCTCGACCCGGATCCGGAGGTGATCAAGGAGTACCGGGTCGGGTAGAGCCGGGAGAAGGCCGGCCGGACAGACGCCCGTCGCTCCGTGGATCCCGGATCCGTCCCGCCTGCGGCGGTCCGGTCCGGGATGACGACGGGGAGAGCGAGGGGCGGCTCACTGCCTTGGTGATGGCGGGCTGTGCGGGTTCGGACCGGTCCACCTGTCAACCAGGTGACCGGTCTGTATCGGTCCGCCCCCTCCCCTCGTCGTCATCCCGGCCAAGCGCAGCGCGAGCCGGGAGCCACCCGCCACCGCGGCCGTGGTGAACGGCGGCGCACGTCGCTTCCTGGGTCCCGGATCCGCCCCGCCGGAGGCGGTCCG
>CAYNFA010000324.1:0-5284 GCA_964396345.1 uncultured Thalassobaculum sp. | reverse complement strand
AACACCGCCAGCTTCAGGCGATGGGGCGTCCGAACATCCCCGGCCTCGGGCGGCTGACGGTCGACGCGATCCTGAAGCGCGACTACCCGATCATCCAGGGACTGATCATCCTGTTCGCCGGCGCCAAGGTGCTGGTCAACCTGATGATCGACATCAGCTACACGTTCCTAGACCCGCGCATCCGGTACTGAGGGGAAAGCGACGGCGATGACTGCGACGATCGAAGCCGCAACCGCCACCGCCGGCAGCCGCCGGTTCGAGTGGGCGCGCCACAACCCGACCATCGTGATCGGCTCGACGATCCTTCTCTGCCTCGTCGTGCTGGCCGCCATCGCGCCCTGGATCGCCGAGGATCCGCTGGGTTTCGATCCCCTCAACCGGCTGAAGCGGCCGTCGGCGGAGTTCCCGTTCGGCACCGATCAGTTCGGACGGGACGTCTACAGCCGGGTGGTCTACGGCGCCCGCATCTCGCTGATCGTGGGGGTGTCGGTGGCGGTGATCGCGACCACCATAGGCCTGCTGATCGGCATGCTGTGCGGCTACTACCGGAAGGTCGACGCCGTCGTCATGCGGATGATGGACGGGCTGATGGCGATCCCCGCCATCCTGCTGGCGATCGCGCTGATCACGCTGATGCAGGCGAGCCTGACCATTGTCATCATCGCCATCTCGATTCCCGAGATCCCGCGCGTCGTGCGCCTGGTGCGCAGCGTCGTGCTGCAGGTCCGCGGGCTGCCCTACATCGAGGCGGCGATCGCCAGCGGCACCCGCAGCCACACCATCATGGCCCGGCACATCCTGCCGAACACCGTGGCCCCGCTGATCGTGCAGGCGACCTATGTCTGCGCCTCGGCGATCCTGCTGGAGGCGGGCCTGTCGTTCCTCGGCGCCGGCACCCCGCCGGAGATCCCGAGCTGGGGCAACATCCTGTCGACCGGCCGCAGCTTCTTCCAGATCTCGCCGTGGATCATCTTCTTCCCAGGGTTGATGCTGGCGATCACCGTGCTCGCCATCAACCTGGTCGGCGACGGGCTGCGCGACTCGCTCGACCCGCGCATCGCCCGACGGCTGTGAGGGTATCGTGACCATGGTTTCCTCCTCGCCCAACCCCCGCGCCGTGGCCGACGACGCCGAGGTCATCCTCTCGGTCCGCGACCTGCACACACGGTTCTTCACCCGCGACGGCGTGGTGCGCGCGGTCGACGGCGTCTCCTTCGAGGTGAAGCGCGGCGAGACGCTGTGCATCGTCGGCGAATCGGGCTGCGGCAAGAGCGTCACCGCGCTGTCGGCGATGCGACTGATACCGGAGAGCGCCGGCCGGATCGTCAGCGGCTCGATCCAGTTCCAGGGGCGGGAACTGACCACCCTGTCGGAACGCGAGATGCGCCGGATTCGCGGCAACGACATCTCGATGATCTTCCAGGAGCCGATGACGTCGCTGAACCCGGTGTTCACGGTCGGCGAGCAGATCGCGGAATCGGTGCGCATCCACCAGGGCCTCGGCAACCGCGCCGCCCACGACCGGGCGGTGGAGATGCTGTCGCTGGTCAGGATCGCCGACCCGCGGCAGCGCGCCAACGAGTACCCGCACCAGCTCTCCGGCGGCATGCGCCAGCGGGTGATGATCGCCATCGCGCTGGCCTGCAACCCGAAGCTGCTGATCGCCGACGAGCCGACGACCGCCCTCGACGTGACCATCCAGGCGCAGATCCTGAACCTGATGCTGGAACTGAAGGAGCGGCTCGGAACCGCGATCGTGCTGATCACCCACGACCTCGGCGTGGTCGCCGAAACCGCCCAGCGGGCGATCGTGATGTACGCCGGCCGCAAGGTCGAGGAGGCGCCGGTGGACGAACTGTTCCGCAACCCCGTTCACCCGTACACCAGGGGCCTGATGAACTCGATTCCGCGCCGCAGCGCCACCGGCCGTCGCTCCTCGGTCCGCGGCCGGCTGCAGGAGATCGCCGGCATCGTGCCGTCGCTGCGCGAGGAGATTCCCGGCTGCTCGTTCGCGCCGCGCTGCACCTTCGCGGTCGAGCGCTGCACCAGGGAAGCGCCGGCGCTGGACGATCACGGCCCCGGCCACCTCGCCGCCTGCTGGGAGGCCGCGCGCGTCGCGGCGACGCCGCGGTGAGCGGGGACGCGAGCAAGGCCGCGGTGTCCGCCGCCGCGGTGTCCGCCGCCGCGCAGGCCGCCGAGCCGGTGCTTCGGGTGGTCGGCCTGAAGAAGCACTTCCCGGTGCACCGCGGCGTGCTCTCGCGGGTCGTCGGGCAGGTCTACGCGGTCGACGGCGTGTCGTTCGAGATCGCCCGCGGCGAGACCCTCTGCCTGGTCGGCGAGTCCGGGTGCGGCAAGTCGACGGTGGCGAAGACCGTGATGCGCCTGCAGGAGCCGACCGCCGGCAGCGTCGAGCTGAACGGCGTCGACATCTCGACGCTGCAGGAGGGCGACCTCCGGCCGCACCGCCGGCAGATGCAGATCGTCTTCCAGGACCCCTACTCGTCGCTGAACCCCCGGATGTCGGCCGGCGCCATCGTCTCGGAGCCGCTGACCAACTTCAACCTGGCCTCCGGAACCGCGCTTGCCGACCGGATCGCCGAATTGTTCCAGCGGGTCGGCCTGCGACCGGAAGCGGCCGCCAAGTTCCCCCACGAGTTCTCCGGCGGCCAGCGCCAGCGCCTCGGCATCGCCCGCGCCCTCGCCGTCAACCCGAGCCTGATCGTCGCCGATGAGCCGGTCTCGGCGCTCGACGTCTCGGTGCAGGCGCAGGTGCTGAACCTGCTGATCGACCTGCAGGAGGAGTTCGGCCTCGCCTACCTGTTCGTCTCCCACGACCTGGCGGTGGTCGAGCACATCGGCCACCGCATCGCCGTGATGTATCTCGGCCGGATCGTCGAGCTGGCCGGCAACGCCGACCTGTTCGGCCAGCCGCTGCATCCCTACACCGAGGCGCTGCTGGCCGCCGCCCCGGTTCCCGATCCCGGCGTCCAGCGCGAACGGCTGATCCTGCAGGGCGACGTGCCGAGCCCGGTCCGGCCGCCGCCGGGCTGCCACTTCCACACGCGCTGCCCCTACGCCCAGGACCGCTGCCGGGTTGACGCGCCGACGCTGGAGGAAGTGATGCCCGATCATTGGGTCGCCTGCCACTTCCGCCCCGTCGGCGGCCCGTTCGACCCGCTGCAGCCGACCATCTAGCCCGCGCCGAGCGCCCGAGGAGAGCCTGCATGCGCCTGTTCTCAGCCACCATCGCGACCGAAACCAACACCTTCTCGCCGCTGCCGACCAGCATCGACGCCTTCAAGGAGAGCGTGTTCCTGCGCCCGGGCGAACATCCCGCCGACAACCCCCTGATGTGCACGGCGCCGTTGTTCGTCGCCCGCAAGCGCGCCGCCGCCGAGGGCTACACGCTGATCGAGGGAAGCTGTTTCGCCGCCAGCCCGGCCGGGACGGTCAACCAGGCCGACTACGAGTTCATGCGCGACGAGGTGCTGGGACAGCTGAAGGCGGCGCTGCCGCTCGACGGCGTGCTGTTCGGCCTGCACGGCGCGATGGTCGCGCACGGCTACGACGACGTCGAGGGCGACCTGCTGGAGCGGGCTCGCGCCATCGTCGGGCCGACATGCGTGATCGGCGTCGAGTACGACCCGCACTGCCACATGACCCTGAAGCGCACCCGCAACGCCGACATCGCGATCTGCTACAAGGAATTCCCGCACACCGACGTGGTCGACCGCGCGGAAGACCTGCTGACCCTCGTGCTGCGCACCCTGCGCGGCGAGATCAAGCCGGTGATGTCGCTGTACGACTGCCGCCAGATCAACAGCTACCCGACGACGCTGCCGCTGATGCGCGGCTTCGTCGACCGGATGACCGCGCTGGAAGGCAAGGACGGCATTCTCTCGGTGTCCGCCGTGCACTGCTTCCCCTATGCCGACGTCGAGGAGCTGACCGGCCGGATCCTGGTGGTGGCCGACGGCGACAAGGCCAAGGCCGACGCGCTGGCCACCCGGCTCGGCGAGGAGTTCGTGTCGATGCGCGGCAAGACCATGCCGGAGTTCCTGACGGTCGGCGGCGGCGTCAAGGCGGGCATGGAGTTCAACGACGCCCCGGTGGTGATCGCCGACCCGGCCGACAACGCCGGCGGCGGCGCGCCGTCGGACAACACCACGATCCTGCGCGAGTTGATCGCCGCGGAGGCGACCGAGGCGGCGCTCGGCCCGATCTGGGACCCGATCGCGGTCAGGCTGTGCTTCGACGCCGGCCAGGGTGCGCGCTTCCCGCTGCGCTTCGGCGGCAAGATCGGTCCGACTTCCGGCCAGCCGGTCGACGCCATGGTCGAGGTCACGGCGCTGGCCCGCGACTGCTGGCAGAGCTTCGGGCCGACCAAGGTGCAGCTCGGCGACTGCGCGGCGGTCCGCATCGGCGGCATCGACGTCGTCCTGATCACCAAGCGCACCCAGGCGCTCGGGCTCGAGCTGTTCACCAACCTCGGCATCGACCCGCTGGCCCGCAAGATCCTGGTGGTGAAGTCGACCAACCACTTCATGGCGGCCTTCGGGCCGATCGCCAAGAAGGTGATCTACGTCGAATCCGACGCCCCGCTGGCCCGCGACTACACCCGCCTGCCCTACTCCAAGATCCGGCGGCCGATCTGGCCGCTCGACCCGGCGGCCGACACCCGACCCGGCCTGATCTTCTGACCCCAGCGCCTGATCTTCTCGCCCCAGCGGAGGACCCCGCCGTGCCGTCGCCATCGCTGACCGCCCTGTCCGCCACCGAACTCCGGCGCCGCATCGGCACCAAGGAGATCTCGCCGGTCGAGCTGCTGGAGGCCTGCATCGCCCGGATCGAGGCGCTGAACCCGGCGGTCAACGCCATCGCCGCCACGGCCTACGCCCGGGCCCGCGCCGAGGCTAGGGAGGCCGAGGCCGCGGTGCTGCGCGGTGACAGCCTCGGCCGGCTGCACGGCCTGCCGGTCGGTATCAAGGATCTGCAGGACACCGAGGGCCTGCTCACCACCCACGGCTCACCGCTGTACCGCGGCCACGTGCCGACCCGGGATTCGGCGCAGGTGGCGCTGGTGCGGGCGGCCGGCGCGATCGTGACCGCCAAGACCAACGTTCCCGAGTTCGGCGCCGGCGCCAACTCGCGCAACCCGGTCTGGGGAGCCACCGGCAACCCGTTCGACCCGACGAAGATCGCCGGCGGCTCGTCGGGCGGCTCGGCCGCCGCGCTCGCCTGCGACATGCTGCCGATCTGCACCGGCTCCGACACCGGCGGGTCG
>CAYNFA010000323.1:0-5287 GCA_964396345.1 uncultured Thalassobaculum sp. | reverse complement strand
CTGTACTGCTGCCGCACCGAGAAGCCGGGCGCGGTCGGAACCTGGGTGGACAAGGACCGGCTGCTGGCGGAATCCGACATCCTGTCGCTGCACATGCCGTTGACCGAGGAGACGCGGCACTGGCTGGACCGAGACGCCCTCTTCCGCATGAAGCCGGGCGCCATCCTGATCAACACCGCCCGCGGCGGTCTGGTCGACGAGGACGCGCTGGTGGCCGCCCTGGGCGGCGGCCGGCTCATGGGGGCCGGGCTCGACGTGTTCGCCGAGGAGCCGACACCGCCCGACAACCCGCTGCTCGGCCTGGAGCAGGTGGTTCTAGCGCCCCATGTCGCGTTCTTCACAGTCGGCACCCTGGAGCGCAGCCTCGACATCGCCTTCGAGAACATCCGCCGGATCCGTCAGGGGCGCGAAGTCATTCACCGGGTCGCGTAGGTCGAGGCCAAGTGACCATTGTGGTCATCCCGGCCAAGCGCAGCGCGAGCCGGACCCACCCGCCGTTCCGTGGGTCCCGGATCCGTCCCGCCGGGGGCGGGCCGGTCCGGGATGACGACAATGCTTGGAAGGCCCGGGCACTGACTTGATGACTTCAGGGCTGGTAGCGCCTTCCCCCACCCTGTCGTCCTCCCGGCCGAGCGCAGCGCGAGCCGGGACCCACCCGCCGCTCCGTCGGAGCAATGGAGTCGACGCAGCCGTTGGGCTGGGCGCGCATCCGGTCAGGGCGCCGGCTTGCCGATCGCCTGAGCCAACTGCTGCTCGGTGACGCGGGCGCCGTCGAGGTCGGTGCCTTTGATCTGGGTACGGTTCAACTTGGCCCCGGTCAGGTCGGCGCCCTTGAGGTTGGCGCCGGAAAGCCGCGCGCCTGTAAGGTCGACGTCGACCAGGATGGCGCCCGACAGGTTAGCGACCCAAAGCCGGCCGGTCGGCTGCCCGTCCGAACCCTTCAACTCCACCGACGTCAGGTCGGCCCCGGCCATGCGGGAGCCGGTGAGGTCAGCGCCAGCCAGGTTGATGCCGGCCAGTTCGGCGTCGCGAAGGTCGGTGCCGGTCAACTTGGCGCCCGACAGGTCGGACATCACAAGGCTGGTCCGCCGCATCACCGCGCCGGTCAGGATCGCCTCGCGAAGATCGGCGCCCGACAGGTTGACGTCCGATATGTCGATGCTCGTCAGGTCGGTCTTGGCGAGTTGAGCCCGCGAGCCGCCACGCCCCTGTTCGCGGATCCAGACCGCGTGCTCGCGCAGGATATCGCGCATCGAGCGCGACAGGCCGCGGCCGTCGCCAGCGCTGAGGTTGGCGCCGGCGAGGTCGGCCGACGACAGGTCGACATTCTCCAGGATGGCGCCGTGCAGGTCCGACTTCTGGAACTGCGTGCGGTGGATCAGGGCGCCGGTCAGGTTGGCGCCGGCAAGATTGGCTCCGATGATCCGCGCGCTCGACAAATTGGCACCCGACAGGTCCGCCCCTTGGAGGTTGGCGCCCTCGAGGTTGACGCCGGACAGGTTGGCTCCGCACAACAGGGTCTTCTCGAGGATCGCCCCGATCATGCTGGAATGCGACAAGTCGGTGCCGGAGAGATTGGCTCCGGCCATGTCGGCCTCGTCCATGTCGGATTGGCCGATGTTGGATCGTATGATGGTGGCCGGGGCAGCCGGATTGCCGCTGATCAGGGCGCCACCCCGCAGATCGGCTTCCTTCAGGTTGGCGCCGGCGAGGTTGGCGCCGCGCATGAACGCGCCGCGAAGGTCGGCCCGGACAAGGAGCGCCCGATTGAGATCGGCGCCATCCAGGTTGGCGCAGAACATGTCGGAATAGGAAAGGTCGGCTCCTATAAGCACTGCCCGCGCGAGGTAGGCGCCGGACAGCTTGGCGGATTGCAGGTTCACCTGGGCAAGATTAAAGTCCGCAAGGTTGCACCCCGAAAGATTGGCCCGGGTTCCGCCGGTGCGTCGTTGCAGCCACCTCTCATGGCTTGCGATGATGTCCAGGATCTGGTCGGGGCTCATCGTCATCGAAACGGGTCAGCTCCAGCCGTCGACGACGACACGGTAGATTTTGGTCGGCCGGGGCTCGTCGGCGTAATAGTGCTCGTCGATCCGAACGGACAAGCTCAACTCCTCGCAGTAGCTGCGCAGGCGGTCATAGCCGCGGGTTTTCTGGAGGTCCTCCAGGCTGATTCCCTGATCACCGGCGTTGGTCGTCTTTAGAGGCTCGCCCGAGTCGTCAGTCAGATAATAGATCACGAAACCGCCGCCCGCCGGGCCGACCTTGGCGTCGGCGTACCGGGCAACGTCGTCGGCAACCCTCACCATCAAGCGCTCCAACTGCTCGCTGATGGTGGAAAGCGTCCGGGTGCGCGGCTCGTTCGAGGGGTTCGGCAAAGCGGCTCATCGATGGCGGTTACGGAGTCCGAGCGGGGCACTCGGCGGATGGACCCTGTCATACCGTTACCGGCTAAAGGTTAAAAGCTCGTTTCGACGTCCGTGTCGAATGTGGTGACCGGCAGGCGGCTTTCCGGGGGCGGCGCCGCCGGTGAACTGTCGCTCGTCGGGTCAGACCTCGGCCGTCTCGCCGTTCACGGCGCTGTCCATCTGGGCGATATCGACCAGGGCATCGGTGAAATTGCAGCCGATGATGTTGGCGCCCGAGAGGTTGGCATCGGACAGGTCGCAGTGGGACAGGTTGGCGCCTCGAAGGTTGGCGCCCCGCAGGTCGGCGCCGTTCAACTTCGCACCCGACAAGTTCGCGGGCCACAGCCGTCCGGTCGGACGACCCTTGCCGTCCTTGAGGTTGACCGGACCGATCACGGCCCGCCGTAGGTCTGCCCCTGTGAGATTTGCCCCCGACAGGTTCACGCCCTCCAGCGACGCCTTGGCGAGGTTGGCGCCCTCCAGGTTGCACATTGCCAGATCCGACATCACCAGCATCACCTGGGAAAGGTTGGCGCCGCTCAGGTTCGACCCGTGCAGGTCGGCGCCCGACAGATTGACACCGGGAATGTCGATGTAGGTGAGATCAGTGTTGACCAGAATGGCGCGGTGCCCGAGCCGCCCGTCCTCCCGGATCCAGACATAGTGATTGTTCAGGGAGTCGCGAATGTCGGGTGGCAGCGAATCCTCACTGCGCACCATGTTTGCGCCGGTCAGGTTAGCCGTCGACATATCGCAGCCATCGATGTTCGCACCGGCCAGGTTAGCGTGCTTGAACACCGTGTTCTCGACTATCGCGTTCTTCAGGTTGACGTCCTGCAGGTTGGCGCCGGTGAAATCGGTATCAGACAGGATGCAGTTCGAGAGGTCGGCTCCCTCCAGATTGGCGTTACGCAGGTTCACGCTCGAGAGGTTGGCCCCGCACAGGGTCGCGCCGGCGAGGTTGACGTTGGCCATCGCGCAGTGCGAGAGGTCGGCGCCGCGCTCGTTCCGGCTCGGGGCATCTCGGCTGCCGTCTTCGCTGTCGGAGCCGAACATCAGGGTTCCGCCGCGGAAGTCGGCGCCACGCAGGTTTGCGCCGTTGAAGTTCACGTTCCGGATGTTGGCACCGCGCAGGTCGGCGTTCTCGAAGTTCGCGCCCTTGGCGTCGGCGCCATCCAGCACGGCGCAGAACATGTCGGTGTGGCTGAGATCGGTGCGCACCAGGATGGCCCGGGCCAGGTTGGCGCCCGACATCTTGGCGCCGCGAAGCCGGGCCCCTTCCAGCGAGAAGCCGGACAGGTTCTGACGCGCTAAATTCGCGCGCACACCCCCTCGGCCCTTGGAAAGCCAAGCTTCATGTTCCTGTAGCACGCTCACGAACTGCTGCGGCGTCATGCCGGCCCCCCGAGATCACGCCTTCGATTGACTGAATTCTCTTCGATCTTAACGAAGCAATTGTTAACACAGTTTGGTGCGGTCGCGAGATGCCCCGGCGCAACGGCACCGAGCAAGGTCGCGTGCTATTCGGCGGGTGCCTTGGCTTCGGCGACCGGACCGGGCGAACCGTCGGCGGCCTTGCCGGCGGCCGTGCGGCCTTCGATCGCCGCCATGAACAGCGACAGCATCGGAGGGATCAGCCCGAGCGTCAGCACCGCGGACAGCGTCAAACCGCCGACCACCACCGATCCAAGGCCGCGGTACAACTCCGACCCGGCGCCCGGCATCAGCACCAGGGGCATCATCCCGAGGACGCTGGTCAGGGTCGACATGAAGATCGGCCGGATGCGGTTGGCGGTCGCCTCCAGGATCGCCTCGGCCGGTGTGAGGCCCTCCCGGCGCAAGTGGTAGAGGGTCTGGTCGACCAGCAGGATCGCGTTGTTGACCACGGTGCCGATCAGGATGACGAAGCCCAGCAGGGTCAGCATGTCGAGGTTCTGCTGGTACAGCTGGTTCAGGAGGAACAGCCCGATCACGCCGCCGGCGGTGGCGAGCGGGACCGCGAAGACGATGATCAGCGGGTAGAAGAAGCTCTCGAACAGCACCGCCATGACCAGGTAGACGATCACCAGCGCCAGCGCCAGGTCGAGAACCATGGCTTCCCAGGTCTCGGTCAGCTTGTCGGCGGTGCCGGACATCAGCAGTTCGGTACCGGGCGGCAGGCCCTCGGCGCGCAGCGGCTGGATCACTTCGGTGGTGAGGATCTCCATGGCCTGCTCCAGCGGCATCGCCGGTGGCGGACTGATCTGCAGGGTGATGGTTCGGGCGCGCTCGCGGTGGCGGATCTCCGTCGGGCCGGCAGTCTCGAAGACCCTGGCCAGCGATCCGACCGGAACGATCGTTCCGGACGCCGTCACCACCGGCAGGTCGCGGATGCCCTGGGTCTCGCCGATCTGCTTGACGGGCCCGCGCAGGGTCAGGTCTATCCGCTCGCCGGCCACGGTGACCTCGGCCACCCGCATGCCGTCGTTGAAAGCGTCGACCGTCTGGCCAAGCTCGACCGCGGTAATGCCGTTGTCGGCCAACCTGATCCGGTCCGGCACCACCCGCACTTCAGGGGCACCCAGGGTCAGGCCCGGTTGCGGCCGCATCTGACTGCCCTGGTCGCGCGGCAGCGCGGTCGCAACCTTGCGGGCGGCACGACCGGCGATCTCGACGATCTGCTCCAGGCTGCCGCCGGCGATGTCCAGGTCGATCGCCCTGGCGCCGCCGATGCCGCGGCCGAACAACGAGGTCTGCTGGAAGAAGCCGAGCGTTCCCGGTTCGCTGAACGCGGCATCGCGCATCGGCTTGATCAGATCGGCAGCGCGCGACGGATCGACCGCCGACGCCCCGATGATGGCGTTGGCCCGGAACGCGGCGAAGAAGAACTGCTCGATCTT
>CAYNFA010000322.1:0-5293 GCA_964396345.1 uncultured Thalassobaculum sp. | reverse complement strand
CGACATGGTCAAGACCAAGGTCTTGGACGTGGACACCGAGAAGGAGCGTATCTCGCTCGGCATCAAGCAGCTGAGCAGCGATCCGTTCACGGCCGGTGCGGCCGGCCTGAAGAAGGGCGGCGTGGTGACCTGCACGGTCACGCAGATCACCGAGGGTGGCATTGAGGTCCAGCTGAGCGACGGCATGACCGGCTTCATCCGCAAGTCCGACCTGTCGCGCGACCGGTCGGAGCAGCGGCCGGAGCGGTTCGCGGTCGGTGAGAAGGTGGACGCCAAGGTCACCAACATCGACAGCAAGACCCGCAAGGTCGCGCTCTCCATCAAGGCCCGCGAGGTCGCCGAGGAGAAGCAGGCGATGGCCGAGTACGGCTCGTCCGACAGCGGCGCCAGCCTGGGTGACATCCTGGGTGCTGCGCTTCGCCAACGCGAAGAGCAGGGCCGCCAGAACGACTGATTTCCGTCGATCGCGGACATCGGAGGGCCGTCCACCGCGAGGTGGGCGGCCCTTTCCGTTAGGCATTTGCCGAGCCTCTGAAAAAACGGTTCTATTAGAGATACTTACGCTTGACGTGTCCAATTGCCGCTGGCAATCTTGGATGAGGGGGGCGGGATGGTGCGTCAGCGACAGAGCGCCGGCAGCTTCGCGACTGGGAATCGCGGAGGTTCGCGATCATGACGAAGTCTGAATTGATCGCGCGGCTGGCGGAAGCCAACCCACACCTGTTTCAGCGCGACGTCGAGAGGATCGTCTCGACGATCTTCGATGAGGTATCGAACGCCCTGGCGCGCGGCGACCGGGTGGAGTTGCGTGGCTTCGGCGCGTTCTCCGTCAAGAAGCGGGAGGCCAGGGTGGGCCGCAACCCGCGAACCGGCGAGGCGGTGAAGGTCGACTCCAAGTTCGTGCCGTTCTTCAAGACCGGCAAGCTGTTGCGCGACAAGCTTAACACCAACTGATCGTCCGCCCGCTGGCGGTCACCGGCCGGCGGCGTCGATCGCTTCGCGAACGACGCGCGCGGCCCAACTGGCGCGCGCCCGGGGCAGCGACGCGAACCCTACCAGCAAGCCGTTGCGGCGCGCGGCACCGCGGTAGAACCCGGACAGCGAGGCCGGCGACACCCCGCGCAACCGCGCCGCCTCGACCACGGCGACATCGCCTGGACCGCCTTCCAGATCGAGCGTCAGGTTGATGCCGGTTTCCGGCCGCTCGACCCGCGCCCGGCCGCCGAGCGCGCCTTCCAGGGCGTCGGCCAGCGCGTCGCGGCGGTCGCGGTACAGCGTCCGCATCCGCCGCAGATGCCCGGCCATGTGGCCGTCATCCAGGAACCGGGCCAGGATAACCTGGGCGTCCAGCGCCGGCTGCCGGTCGAAATGCCCGCGCAGCCGCACCAGCGGCCCGGCCAGCGGCGACGGCGCCACGATGAAGCCGATCCGCAGCGCCGGCGCCAGCGCCTTCGACACGGTGCCGACGTAGAGAACCTTGCCGGCACCGTCGAGCGCCTTCAGCGGCGGCACCGGCCGGCCGCTGTAGCGGAACTCGCCGTCATAGTCGTCCTCCAGGATCCACGGCCCGCCGTCGTCCGCCGCCGCGGCGCCGGCCCAGTCGACCAGCGCCCGCCGGCGGGCCAGCGACAGCGTGACCCCGAGCGGGAACTGGTGGGTCGGGGTGACGGTCACCAGCCGGGCGTCCGGCGCCAGCCGGCGGGCTGCCGCCACGTCCAGCCCCTCGCCGTCGACCGTCACCGGCACCAGCCGGGCGCCGGTCGCCGCCATCGGGCCGCGCAGCCCCGGATAGCAGGGCTCCTCCAGCACGGCGGCGTCGCCGGGATCCAGCAGGGCGCGCGACACCAGGTCGATGGCCTGCTGGGCACCGGAGGTGACGATCACGGAATCGGGATCGAGCGACAGGCCTCGGAACGCCCCGAGATAGCGGGCCAGCGCCTGGCGCAGCAGCGGGTGGCCGGCCGGGTCGCCGTAGCCGAAATCGGTGGCCGGGGTCTCGCGCCAGAACCGGCCGGCCAGCCGCGCCCACACCCGGCCGGGAAACGCGTCGAGGCCGGGCCGGCCGGGCTGCAGCGGCTCCGGTATGGCACCGGCGCCGGCGCCGGCCAGGCCGACCCGCTCGGCGAGCATGATCCGGGCGGCTGCTGCCAGCCGCACCGGCGGCGCCGCCACCGGCGCCGACCGAGCGCTGTCCGCCAGGCTCGGGGTCAGGTCGGGCAGGTCGCGGGCGACCCGGGTGCCGCCGCCGCGCCGGCCCTCGACATAGCCCTCGGCCGCCAGCCGCTCATAGGCGAGGCTGACGGTGTTGCGGGCGACGGTCATCTGCTCGGCCAGGCTGCGGGTCGAGGGCAGCCGGGCGCCGGGGCCGAGACGGCCGTCGGCGATCGCCCGCCGGAAGAACGCGGCGATCTGCTCCTGCATCGGCGTGGACTCGGCGCGATCGACCTGGAACACGCTCCAGACCGGCAAGGCATCCGCCATTCTTGGCCCCATGTGAGAATCGACTTTGGCGCTTATGATACGACCAAGCAGGGCGTAAGCGAACCCGTCTCTCGCCGCCGCCGACCCACGGAGCCGACCATGTATGTTCCCCCACACTTCCGTTGCGACGACCGCGCCGTCACGCTCGAGCTGATGCGCAGCCACCCGTTCGCGGTGCTGGTGGCGGCCACCGGGCCGGGCGAGGTCGAGCTCAGCCACCTGCCGATCCTGGTGGCCGACGACGGCGAGTCCCTCGTCCTGCGCGGCCACGTCGCCAAGGCCAACCCGATGGCGCGGCTGATCGAGGGGTCGTGCGCCGCGGCGCCGGTGCGGGCGACGGTGGTGTTCTCGGGCCCGCAGGCCTACGTGTCGCCGGACTGGTACGAGACCGAGAACCAGGTCCCGACCTGGAATTATCTGGCGGTGCACGCCGGCGGCATCCTGACGCCGGTGCCCGATGGCCCGGCGGTGGACGCGTTGCTGGCCGACCTGTCCGCCGCGCACGAGGCCGAACTAGCCCCGAAGCGGCCGTGGACGATGGCCAAGATGGTGCCGGGCACGGTCGAGCGGATGCGCAAAGGCATCACCGCGTTCACGCTCACCGTCGACCGCCTGGAGACCAAGGCCAAGGTGTCGCAGAACAAGCGCGCGCCGGATCTCGGCGGGGTGGTGGCGGCGCTCGACGCGCTCGGCCGGCCGGATGCCACGGCGACGGCGGCGTGGATGCGGCGGCTGGCGCCATAACCGACCAGCCCGCAGGGGACCGCCATGGACCTGCTGATCAACCGCTCGCTTTGTCGATTGTCCGGCCGGCGGGTTCCGGCCCACCCGCAGCCTCGGGCGATCGGGACGCGGCGCCGCATTGGCAAATCCCCCGGGCCTACCCATGTCCCGAGAGGAGATCGATCCGGCCCGGCGTTGTCCAGGCGGCGGCTGGCCGATATGCTGCGCGGCACCAATCCGAGGAGGCAAGATCATGGCGCGACGCAACTGGGCGGTTCGACTGGCGTCGTTCGTGGTGGTGTTCCCGATCACCCTGATGGTGATCCTGTTCGCGGTCTCCAACCTGCACGCGGTGCCGATCCAGCTCTGGCCGATCCCGGGCCAGCTCGAGATCTCGCTGTCGCTGGTGGTGCTGCCGGCGCTCGGGCTCGGGCTGCTGATCGGCGAAGTGATTGCGTGGGCCGGCGAACTCGGGCACAAGCGCCGCGCCGATCGGGCGGAGAAGCGGGCCGAGGATCTGGAGCGCGAGATCGCCGTGATGCGGATCCGCGAGGAGGAAATCCGGGCCAGCGCCATGTCGGCGGAGCGCCGCCCGGCCCTGATCGACCGGCGTTCCGGAAAGGCCGCATGAACCTCACCCCGATCGCCCCGAAGGACCGCATCCTCGCCGCCATAGACACCCCCGACCGCGGCGTCGCCATCGGCCTCGCCGAGCGGCTCGGCGACAGCGTCGGCGGCATCAAGCTGGGGCTGGAGTTCTTCAACGCGCACGGACCGGATGGTGTCGTTGCGGTGGCCGGGTCTTCCCCGCTGTTCCTAGACCTCAAGTACCACGACATCCCGAACACGGTGGCGGGTGCGGTGCGTTCGGCCGTCGCCGCCTGCCGGCCGCGGATCCTCAACATCCACGCCTCCGGGGGCACCGCGATGATGCGCGCCGCCGTGGCCGCCAACCGCGATACCGCCGCGGCGGTCGGCATCGACCGGCCGACGCTGATCGCCGTCACCGTGCTGACCAGCCTCGACGACCGCGACCTGGCGGCAGTCGGCCAACACGGTCCGGCCGCCGGGCAAGCGCTGCGGCTGGCGCGGCTGGCCCAGGACGCCGGTTGCGACGGGGTGGTGTGCTCGCCGCTCGAGATCTCGGCGATCCGCGCCGCCTGCGGTCCAGGGTTCCTTCTGGTGGTGCCGGGCATCCGGCCGGCCGGCAGCGCCGAGGACGACCAGAAGCGTGTCATGACACCTGGCGAGGCGGTGGCCGCCGGCGCCGACTACGTCGTCATCGGCCGCCCGATCACCCGCGCCGACGACCCGGCCTCCGCCGCTCGCGCCATCGCCCTCGACATCGCCGCCGAGACCGTCTCTTGACCGGGGTCCTGGTCAAGATCTGCGGCGTCAGCGATGCCGCCGCCGCCCGCGCCGCCGGCGAGGCCGGGGCCGACATGGTCGGCTTCGTGTTCTACCCGCCGAGCCCGCGCGCGGTGACGCCGGCGCGCGCCGCCGAGCTGGCGCGCGACCTGCCGGCCGGCGTGCTGCGGGTGGCGCTCCTGGTCGACGCCGACGACGCCCTGGTTGACGCCGTGGCGGCGACCGGCGCGGTCGACATGCTGCAGCTGCACGGCCGCGAGACGCCGGAGCGGGTCGCCGCGATCAGGGCGCGCACCGGCCTGCCGGTCATGAAGGCGCTGGCGGTCGCCGGCGCGGCCGACGTCGAGGCCGCCGCGGCTTACGACGGCGTCGCCGACCGCATCCTGTTCGACGCCAAGCCGCCGAACGGCATGGCCGGTGCGCTGCCCGGCGGCAACGGCCTGTCCTTCGACTGGCGGCTGCTGGAGGGGCTGAGGCTCGACACGCCGTGGATGCTGTCGGGCGGGCTCGACGCCGGCAACGTCGCCGTCGCGATCCGCCTGACCGGCGCGCGCGCGGTCGACGCCTCCTCGGGCGTGGAGGACCGGCCGGGGACGAAGAACCCCGACAAGATCAGGGCGTTCGTCGCGGCGGCGAAGGCAACGGCATTCGATTGTCAGAAGCGACCGGGAATGTCGGCGGCGTCGTAGAACACGGCGGCGATCGTCAGTTCAGGATCCCG
>CAYNFA010000321.1:0-5300 GCA_964396345.1 uncultured Thalassobaculum sp. | reverse complement strand
CATCGCCGATTTCGAGGTCGGCATGCTGGGCGCCAACGGCGTGGTTGCCGCCAACATCCACATCACCGCTGGCGCCGCCCACGCCATCAAGCTGCGCGGCGAGGACCGGGTCGCCTGCTCGATCTTCGGCGATGGCGCGATCAACCGTGGACCTTTCCTGGAAGGGCTTAACTGGGCGAGCGTGTTCGCCCTGCCGGCGCTGTTCGTGTGCGAGGACAACGGCTTCGCCTCGACCACCCGGACCGCCGCCATGACCGGCGGTCCGGGCCCGGCGGCGCGCGCCGAGGCGATCGGCGTGCCGGCGGTCGAGGTCGACGGCAACGACGTGATGGCGGTCGACGAGGCGGCGCGCCAGGCGGTGGCGGCGATCCGCGCCGGTGGCGGACCGCGCTTCATCGTCGCCCGGACCTACCGGCTGACCGGCCACACCGCCGCCGACGCCGCTCCCTACCGTCCCAAGGAGGAGGTCGAGGCGGCCTGGCGCCGTGAGCCGATCGCCCGACTGGCCCAGCTCCTGGCCGATTCCGGCGTGAGGGGCGCGGTGCTGGCGGCCCACGAGCGCGAGGCGAGGGAGGAGATGGACGCGGTCTACGCCGACGCCAAGGCGGCGCCATGGCCGCCGCTCAGCCGTGGTTTCGAGGACGTCCAGGACGCGGGCGACCCGCGCGAGAGGGCCTTCTGATGGCGATCCTGACCTACGCCGAGGCCGGCAAGCAGGCGCTGGCCGAAGAGATGCGGCGCGACCCGCTGGTGTGGGCGGTCGGCGAGGACCTCGGGCGCGGCGGCGTGTTCGGCCAGTACAAGGGCATGGTCGAGGAGTTTGGGCCGCTGCGGATCTCTGACGCGCCGATCTCCGAGGCGGCCATCCTGGGGGCCGCGGTCGGGGCGGCGATGACCGGCACCCGGCCGGTGGTCGAGATGCGCTTCGCCGACTTCGCGCTCTGCGCCGTCGACGAACTGATCAACCAGGCTGCCAAGGCCCGCTACATGTTCGGCGGCCAGACCAAGGTGCCGCTGGTGGTGCGCGAGCCGATGGGCATGTGGCGTTCCTCGGCAGCCCAGCACTCGCAGTCGCTGGAGGGCTGGTACACCCACATCCCCGGCCTGGTGGTGGTCTGCCCATCGACGCCGGCCGACAACAAGGGGCTGCTGAAGACCGCTATCCGCTCCGACGACCCGGTGGTGTACTTCGAGCACAAGAACATCTGGGGCCTCGAGGGCGAGGTTCCGGACGCCGACGTCGCGATCCCGTTCGGCATCGCCCGGACGGCGCGCCCGGGGCGCGACCTCACCATCGTGACCTGGTCGGCGACCGTGCACGCCGCCACCGCGGCTGCCGAGGCGCTGGCCGGCGACGGCATCGAGGCCGAGGTGATCGACCTTCGCACCCTGTGGCCTTGGGACCGCGCGGCGGTGTTCGCCAGCGTCGAGCGCACCGGCCGGCTGCTCGTCGCCCATGAGGCGGTGCAGGTCGGCGGCTTCGGCGCCGAGGTCGCGGCGACCGTCGCCGAACATTGCTTCGGCGCGCTGAAGGCGCCGGTGCGACGGCTCGGCGCGCCGCGCGTGCCGATCGCCTACGCCCCGCCGCTCGAGGATCTGCTGCGCGTCACGCCGGCGACGATCGCCGAAGCGGCGCGCGCTATCGTGTCCTTCTGACCCTGACGAGGAACCCATGGCCACCAATGAGATGACCGGCGGCGAGGCGCTCGCCCGGATGCTGCTGGCCTACGAGACCGGGCCGATGTTCGGCATGGGCGGGTTCCAGCTGCTGCCGTTCTACGACGCCGCCCGCCGGCTCGGCCTGAAGCACTACCTGATCAACGACGAGCGCTGCGGTGCCTTCGCCGCCGATGCCTACGCCAAGGTCACCGGCCGGGTCGGGGTGTGCGATGCCACCCTCGGCCCGGGCGCCACAAATCTCGTCACGGCGCTGGTCGAAAGCCTGAACGCCGGGGTGCCGGTGGTGGCGATCGTCGGCGACACCCACCGCCTGCACGCCTGGAAGAACATGACCCAGGAGAGCCGGCAACTCGACATTCTGCGCCCGGCGGTCAAGGAGGTGCTGAGGGTCGAGTACATCGAGCGCATACCCGAGCTGGTGCGCCGCGCCTTCGCGGTCGCGACCTCCGGTCGCCCGGGGCCGGTGGTGCTCGACGTGCCCGAGGACATCTGCCACGCGACCCATCCGTTCGCCGAGGACGAGTTCGTGGTCGACCCGATCCACCGCGCCGCCCCGGCGCTGCGGGTCCGGCCGGACGCCGCCGCGCTCGACACCGCCGTCGACATGCTGAAATCGGCGCGGCGTCCGCTGATGCTGTGCGGCGGTGGCGTTCACATCAGCCGTGCCGCCGAGGCGGTCACCGCCTTCGCCGAGGCGACCAACATCCCGGTCGCCCACACCATGAGCGGCAAGGGCTCGGTCGCCTGCACCAGCGACTTGTCGGCCGGACTGTTCGGACGATACGACCGCATCGCCAACGGCCTGATCGCCGAGGCCGACCTGCTGTTCGTGGTCGGCTGCAAGCTCGGCGAGATCGCCACCAAGCGCTACACCGTGCCGCCGAAGGGCAAGACCATCATCCACCTCGACATCGTCGCCGAGGAGATGGGCCGCACCCTGACCCCGACGCTGAGCCTGTGGGGCGACGCCCGCGCCACCCTGGACGAGCTGCGCGCGGCCCTGGCAGGCTCCGGCATGCGCGACCGGCTGGCCGGCTGGGCGGCCGAGGCGCCGAAGCGGATGGCGGCGTGGCGCAGGGACGTCGACGCCCGCCTGACCTCGGAGGAGCGGCCGATCAACATGGCGCGGCTGCTGCACGAGCTGAACCGCAACCTCCCCGATGACGCCACCCTGGTCGCCGACGGCGGCTTCGCGGCGCACTGGGGCGGGTTGTTGTACGACACCAAGCGACCGGGTCGCGGCTTCGTGCCGGACCGCGGCTTCGCCTCGATCGGCTACGGCGTGCCGGGCGGCATCGGCGCGGCGCTCGGCGCGGCGCACGACAAGCTCGGCCCGGTGGTGGCGCTGACCGGCGACGGCGGCTTCAACATGGTGATGGGCGAGATGGAGACGGCGCGGCGCCTTGGCCTCGCCTTCACCGTCATCGTCGTCAACAACGCCGCCTCGGGATACGTCAAGGCGCTGCAGCACCTGATGTACGGCGAGGGCGCCTACCAGTCCTCGGACCTTGCCGAGACGAACTACGCGAACGTCGTCGAGGCGTTCGGCTGCCGTGGCATCCGGGTCGAGCGCCCGGAGGACCTGGCCGCGGCCCTGCAGGCAGCGATGGCCGAGACGGGCCGGCCGACCCTGCTCGACGTGGTGGTCACCCGAGACCCGGCCAAGATGCTGCCGGCCGTCGACAACCGCACCGTTCAGGTCAAGAAGGGCGACCGGGTGGCGTGAGCGGGGTCGGGCTGGCGGCCGGCCTCACGACACCAGGCAACTCTCTTGCCTGCCGGTGTCGGCCCGGCTGTCGGTTTCGAACCGGGCCGAGCGTTCGGCGGTCACGCCGTCGGGGCCGGAAAACGCCGCCCGAACCAACCCGCCCTCGATGTCGGAGCCGGAAACCCAGGTCTGGTCGTGGCCGGGCAGGGTGGTGTCCAGGTCGATGGCGAACTCGAAGCGCCCGCCCGGAACCGGGTGACGGCGAGGCTCATGACGTGGTCGCCGTCGCGGCCGTCCGTGCGGGTTGCCAGCGCGGCGGTGCCGCTGGCCGCCTCGAGCTTGATGATCGCTGACGCTGGCGCCGGTTTCGATGACGTCGAAGATCAGCCCGCCCTGGGTGGGGCCGAGGTCAAGAACGACACTGAGGGCCGGTTGCCGCGCGACGTCGCGGATTTCATCCTGGTGTAAGGGCCGCGCCGAGGGCGGGTGAGCTACGTCCTGTCCGGCGCGGCGTGGAAGCTGTCGGGTTCCATCAGCTTCATGATGCGCGTGGTCGACCGGCCGTCGGGACGAAGCGGCAGGAGCAGCCTTGTATAGGCCCAGAGCTTGCCATTAATCGCCACGTAGGAGCGCTGCGTCAGCAGCGGGACCCCGAACGTCGCGACCTGGAACAGGTCGTCGAGCACCTTCTCGGCGTCGTCGCGGGCGAAGAAACGCCTGACCGACATGTTCCGCAACTCGCCACCATACAACTCGCACGGCAGGGTGCCGGCCAGCCGGATGACGGCGTCCCTCGGGTTGTCCGTCAAATCCACCAGCATGACGTGGCGGAGCGCCGCGCGCGGAAGGTCGAGCGGATCGACGTCATTCGGGACGTCCTTCGCCCCGGCGGCGGAACGCCATACTTGCAGCACGCTGGCCAGGATCGGCAGGCGTTCGACGTTCGCGAGCGGGAGGTTCCGGCTCGTAGTCAAGATGTAGCTGTTGAGACACTCGGCCTTCATTCGTCGATCCATCACGATCAGATTGGAAGAATTAGGTTAACGGAACATGAACGTCGCGCCGGCTTTGAAACGGCTGGCCGAGGCCTCCGTATAATGCACACAGCGGATTCAAATGTTCAAACCAACATTCATTTCCCAGATCCTCAGATACTGCGCTGCAGATATAATGCGAATTCAGTCTTTCCGAATTGGAATGTGGACCCGCGCTCGGGGGGATTTAAGTCACTAACGGGCCTCTTCCTGAGCGGCGTTCCGCTCACGGATCAACCCTTAGCTTAAGATGATTTTAATGATCCTATTGATAGACAGGTAAAAATAGCGATTTCTGATGAGGCTGGCATGTCCCTGACCCTCGCATTACGCCAAGGCCATCCGACAGTCCGGTTCGGCCCTCCTCCGTTTCCGAGGTCGAGCCGCGCTGCGGCAGGGGCTTCCGCGCAGCCCTCCGGAATTTCCGGAACGGGGCTCTACGCGACCGAGAGCGCGTCCGGCGTCGGCGTGCTGCCGAGAGTATACACGGGTTTCGTGAGCGTCATCTTCCTGGCGGTGTTCGGGGTGGTGTCGGCGAACGCGACCTTCGGCAGCATCGAGACGAGTCTTGCTGCCATCCAAACCGTGGTGGCGTCCGACACCGGATCCGCGATGATCCAGTCCTTGAACGCTGAGCTTTCCACGGCCCGGCTTCAGGGCCTCGTGTTCGGTGCCATCTGCGTCCTCCTGGGCGTCGGCTTCGCGCAGTGGATCGGCAGCGGCGTGGCCAAGCCTCTCGCGCAGCTTTCGCAGGCGACGACGCGCTTGGCCCGGGGCGATCTCGACGTGGCCATCGCCCAAAGTTCAGTCGACGAACTGGCCCGGATGGCCAGGGCGCTCGAGACCTTCCGTGAGAACGCCCGCGAGGTCAAACGCCT
>CAYNFA010000320.1:0-5309 GCA_964396345.1 uncultured Thalassobaculum sp. | reverse complement strand
CGGTTGTCGCCGAGTCCTTCGGGCAGGCGCACGCCGTACATGTCGCGACGGCCGGCCTTGTACATGGTCAGGATCGAGGTCGCCGTGGTGCCGGCAAGGTAGTCGCGGACCACCACCTCGACCGGCAGGATGTCGAGGCGTTGTCCGACCACCACGTTCGGATCGGGGTATTCGAGGACGTGGTTCGGGCAGATGTCGCGGGTGGCGTCGAACCAGAAGCGCGCGGTTCGGGTCAAAACCTCTCCCTTGAACGGGATGGCGGCGAGGCTAACGTCGAACGCGCTCAGCCGGTCGCTGGCGATGATGATCCGCCGGCCGTCCGGCAGGTCGTAGTTGTCGCGCACCTTGCCTCGGTAGTGGTTCGGCAACTCCGGGACGGTCGCATCCTCGAGCACCCGGTGGGCGTTGGCCTTCAAGGCGTTGGTATCCATCGTGCAGTCCCGCGCAAGGTTGGTGCGCACGCCTTCGGCGGCTCGCGGTTATGACCGGATTCGGCGCCGCTGTCTTGCCTGGCGGTCCCTGAGGCCCGAACCGCCGCGGAGTCCCGGCAATGTCACGCGAGGTCCCGGGGTGGCGCCGATTGGTCACACCAACCTTTCGGCAACTTCGGCATTCTTGTGGGACGGGCCGGCGCGCGCGAACCGGCACGGGGGCACGGGTCCCACCGAGGCCGGCCCGTGTGCGACGGCCCGACCATCCGCCAGCCCGACCACCCGCAGCCCGACCACCCAACAAAAAACGAGATGCCATGCCCAGCGATCTGCAGAAGCGAAGCTTGAAGGGCGTACTCTGGTCAGCCGGCGAAGGGGTCGGCGTGGCTTTGTTGTCGTTCGGGAGCTTCGCGGTGATGGCCGCGATCCTGGACCCTCGCGACTTCGGCGTGGTCGCGCTGGCGGGCGTGGTGGTGTTCTTCCTGAGCCTGCTGATCGGTCACAGCTTCGCCGACGCCCTGGTCCAGCGCGAGAACCTCGAGCAGGGCCACCAGGATACCGCGTTCTGGACGACCCTGGCGCTCGGCCTGCTGGCCATGGTCGCCTGCGCGGGCTCCGCCGAGGCGATGGCGGCGGCCCTGGACGAACCGCAGCTTGCCGACGTGCTTCGCGTGCTGGCGCTGACGCTGCCGCTGCACGCGCTGATGAGCGTCCCGTCGGCGTTGTTCCGCCGCAACCTGCAGTTCCGCGTGGTGGCGGCGTGCAGCGTCTCCGGGCGCGCCACCGGCGCGGTAGTCGGGGTGGCGATGGCGTTCGGAGGCTACGGGCTTTGGAGCCTGGTCGGCCAGCAGGTCGCCGCGGTCCTGGTGACCGCGGTCGGCGTTCTGGTCACCACGGACTGGCGGCCGGGGTTCAAGTTCCAGACCCGCAAGCTGTCGGAGATGGCCGGGTTCGGCTTCTACGTCTCGATGAGCCAGGTGGCCAGCGGCGCCGGCGAGCAACTCCTCAACCTGTTGATCGGCGCCCTGTTCGGGACGGCGACGCTTGGCTACTTCAACGTCGCCTGGCGGATGGTGCAATTGGTCCGGGGCCTGCTGTCGACCGCAGTCTACCATGTCGGCCTGAGCGCCTTCGCTCGGCTTCAGGACGATATTCCCGCGCTGTCGCGCGCCTACCTGCAGTCGACGCGAATCAGCTGCCTGGTGGCGTTTCCGATCGGCGCCGGGATGGCGCTGGTCGGCCCGGTGTTGCTCGCTGCGCTGTTCGGCGCGAAATGGGAGGCCAGCGTGCCTCTGCTGACCGTGCTGGCGCTCGAGTTCCTCCCGGCCGGCTACGGCATGTTCATCAGCGCGCTGTACCGCTCGGTGGGCAAGGCCTCATGGGGTTTCGCCACCGCGTTGCTCTACGTGGCGACCGGCGTCGGCGGTGCCATGCTGATAGCCCCGTTCGGGGTCCTGGCGGTCGCGGCGTTCTGGGTGGCGCGGGCGGCCCTGCTGATGCCGCTGCACATCTACCTCGTCCGTAAGGTGACGCGGTTGACGCTCAGCCAAATGCTGCTGCCGCTCGGAACGCCGGTCGCGGCCACCGCGGTCATGGGTTCGGCGATCGTGGCGTTGCGCGCGATGCCGCCGCTGCCGGGAATTGCGCCTGCAGCGGAACTCGCGATGCTGACCGCGGTCGGCGGGATCGCCTACCTGATCGCGGTCCGGCTGCTGTCGCCGGACCTGTTCAACACGGCCTGGGGCACGGCGCGCGTGATGATGGCGCCGGGAGGGCGACGGGCCTCGTAAAACCGGGGACGTGCCTGTCACATCGGCGAGGGGGAGGCCGCCGGCCTCGTCCTGGCGGCCGCCTTCGACATCTCGACGGCGCCGAGGCGTGGGTCCGCCGCGATGGCCTGAACGATGTCGGTAGACAGCCGCTGCACCGCAGGCCATTGCAGGTGGAAGGCGTCGAAGAAGTCGGCCTCCTCGTAGGCGGGGCTGGCGTTCAGCCGCAGGACGACGGTGTTGTCCGTGGAGGTTGCGCGCGCGAGTTCCCGGGCGACCCGGTCGAGCCAGGCAACGACATCCGGGTATTGCAAGCGGTAGTCGGGGTGGATGGGGGTGAACACGACCACCAGCCCGCGGTCCTGCGCGGTCAGCGTCTGTGACAGGCGGGCCAGCACGCCCGAGCACGCCGGGTCAAGGTCGATGAGACCGTAGCGAAGGCCGTGCTGCTTCGATTCTGGCACTTGCAACGGACCCGACCCGTAGTCGTCGAGGAACAGGTCGCCGACCATTGGATCCCGCCGCTCCGCAAGGGTCCAGGCGGTCCGGGCGTAGCGTTGTGGCGCGAAATAACGGAAATAGAAGTAGGCGGCTGGCCAGTCCCCGAACGCGTAGGCGGCGCCATCCGAATGATCCAGCATCGCCGCCGGCTCGGTCGAGCAGTCGGCGAAGTCCGGCGGCCCCGTCATGATCAGCACCGTGCGGACGGCGAGGTACTGGTCGAGATAGAACTCCACAAGGTCCTGGGTCTGGTGTACCCGCAGGTGTCCGGTCGCGCCGTTCAGAAAGCCGCCCGCGGTGCCGCGGGTCATGCCGTCGAACGCGTTGCCGTCGAGTTGCCGCCAGGTGATCGATGACCCGACCGCCAAAATGGTGGGTGACGCTTCGGGATGCTGGCGCAGAAAGCGGAGCTTCTCGTCGAACAGCACCAGGCGGGTGATGGCGGGGGCCGGCAGGTTGTCCGGCCAGATCGTCGCGATCGCGCCATAGGCCGCAGCGAGGCCGCCGAACACCGACACCGCCCCTGCGACGATACCCCACGCGAACTTCCTCATGGCGCGCGCTCCTAGAAGGTGAAGTACAGAAATTCGCTCGGAGCCACCGACAGCGCGCGAAGCAGGGCCAGGCTGAGCAGGATCCCGACCGCGGCACCCTGCAGGACACTCGGCTGGGCCCGCAGCAGCGACGATCGGCGCAGCGCCGTGACCCAGCCCCGGATGCCGGTAGCGGTCGTCTCGATGCGGCTCTGCACCGGTTCGGCGAGCGTCGATATGTAGTATGGCGTGTTCGGCAGCAGCCAGACGATCGCCAGGCCTGTCAGGACCAGAACGCCTGGCAGCGACGCGAGCCGGGAGAGCAACTGCTCGATCGGCCCGAGGGTTGCGGGGTCGACGCCGCCGAGGCGCGGCGTCGCCGGTCCGGCTTCGCCCAGGCCGACCATGCCTTGCACCACGCTCATCGCCTGCTCGAGGCTGACGGCCTTGAAGAACACGAACGTGACGGTGACGGCGAGAAAGGTGACGACGACGCCGGCCGCGTGCCCGGCCCAGCCAAGGTCCCAGTCGAGGCCGATCCGGCGCCCGGCATACCGCCACGCATGGTTGGCGACCAGCAGGACGCCGTGCAGCAGCCCGAACACCAAGAACTGCCAGCCGGCGCCGTGCCAGATTCCGGCGAGCCCCATGGTGATCAGGGTCGGCACCGCCAGAAGCCAGAAGAATGGCGCTACCGCCGGCATCGAACGCTTCAGCATCGGCAGGCCCAGGCGTTGGCGACGGCGCATCGCCGCCATCACCAGCGGTGTGTAGAGATACGCCGTCAGGAAGCGCGTCAGCGTCATATGCCAGCGCGTCCAGAACTCGATGATGCTGGCGGACTTGTACGGCGACGCGAAATTGACCGGCAGGCGGATCCCGAACATCAGCCCGAGCCCGATCGCCATGTCGGAATAGCCCGAGAAGTCGAAGTAGAGTTGCAGCGCAAACGCAATCGAGCCGAACCAGGCGTCGGCGAACCCCGGCGCCACTCCGTCGAGCGCCGGGCCGAAGGCCAGTGGCGTCTGAGAGCCGAGCGGGTCGGCGATGAAAACCTTCTTGAACAGACCGATCGAGAAGGCGGTGAGGCCGAGGACCAGGTTGTCGAGCCGCGGACGGTAGGTCTCGGGCTTCTCGAACTGGCTCAGCATCTCCTTGTGGTGGACGATCGGGCCGGCGATCAACTGCGGGAAGAACACCACGAACAGCGCGTAGCGGGCGAGGCTGGTCTCACGGGTCTCGCCGGCCTGCGCGTCCACCAGGTAGGCGATCTGCTGGAAGGTGTAGAACGAGATCGCCAGCGGCAGCACGACCTGCGGCACCGGAAGGCCGGCACCGGCGAGATCGTTGACGGCCTGCGCCAGGAAGCCCGCGTACTTGAACCAACCGAGAGCCGCCAGATTGCCCGCGATCCCGAACGCCAGGAGCCAGTGGGTCGGCCACCGTGCCAGCGTCCGGCCAACGCTGAAGTTGAACAGGATCGAGGCGAGCAGCAGCGGCATGAAGTCGATGCGCCACCAGCCGTAAAAGAACAGCGAGGCGAGAATCAGCCAGCCCGCTGCAAGGGAAGGCCGTCCAAGGGCGCCGATGAGGAAGAATCCGACAAGCACCACCGGCAGGAAGCCGAGGAGAAATTCCGGAGAATTGAACAGCATGGCGCTGTACGCCCTGTCAGGCCGCCAGTCGCTTGCGGGTGATCAGGGCCACGAACTCGCCGGCGTTTCGCAGGGATTCGATCTCGGCGGTGTGGAACTTCACGCCGAAGCGCTGCTCGGACGCTACAATGATGTTTATGTGATTGAACGAATCCCATTCCGCCACGTCGTCGGCGGACAAATCCGGGGTGACCTCCATCGTCGGGTCGTCGAACACTTCCCGGAAGATTTCGTTCAGCGCCTGATAGACTTCTTGTTCGTTCACTATGCCGCCCTTTCATGGATGAGTTTCAAGTGGTCGGCGATTGCGACCGCGGCGCCGTCCAGCGGCAAGCTCCACAGGTCGTCGTCGCCATCCGCCGCCTCGATCGGCGTGAATCCGAGGGCGGGGTAGAGCCCCTTGACCAGGCCGTTGCGCGG
>CAYNFA010000319.1:0-5312 GCA_964396345.1 uncultured Thalassobaculum sp. | reverse complement strand
GGGTTTCCCTGGAACCTGCCGGCCTATGTGTGGGATCCGGTGCCGGCGATGCTGCAGCCCGCGGCGTTGATTGGCGCCTACGGCCTGACGCTGGTCACCCTGTTGGCCGCGGCGGTGCCGGCGCTCTGGCTTGATCCGGCGGCCGGTCGGAGGGGACGGATCCTGGCGACGGCCGGTTGTGGGCTGCTGCTCTGCGGGCTGGCGTCGTGGGGATGGGCCCGGCTGCCGGACGCGGCGGCCCCGGTCGTCGACGGCGTCGTTGTCCGGGTGGTTCAGGGCAATGTCGAGCAGCGCGACAAGTGGGATCCGACCCTGAAGCCCCGGCACGTGCTGCGCTACCTGTCGCTGAGCGCGGCCGCGACCGTGCCGACCGTGCGAGCCGAGGGCGTCGCGCCAGCCGCGGCCCCCACGGTGGTGGTCTGGCCGGAGACCGCTGTCGCCTATCTGCTGGACGCCGGCATCGCGATGCCTGGCTTGGCGGGCGCGGTGCCGGAGGGTGGCACGCTGCTGTTCGGAGCGGCGCGCGCGGAGGGTGACCGGGTGTACAACAGCGTGCTGGCGCTGGCCGGGGACGGCACGGTGCGCTGGGCATTCGACAAGGCCCATCTGGTGCCGTTCGGCGAATACGTCCCGTTCCGGGGCATTCTGCCGATCGATCCCATCGTCCAGGGCTCCCGCGATTTCAGCCCGGGCTCCGGGCCCGCCACGCTGGCGCTGCCCGGCGCCCCGCCGGTATCGCCCCTGGTCTGCTACGAGGCGATCTTCCCGGGCGGCGTCGTCGACGCGGGCGAGCGGCCGGGCTGGCTGCTGAACCTGACCAACGATGCGTGGTACGGGCGGTAGCGGCCCCTACCAGCATCAGGCGATCACCCGGATGCGGGCCGTCGAGGAGGGGTTGCCGATCGTGCGGGCGGCCAACACCGGGATCTCGTTCGTGGCCGACCCCTTCGGCCGTACCCTGGCCGAACTTGCTCTTGGCGTCACCGGCAGCCTCGATGCCCCGTTGCCCGCGGCGCTGCCGCCGACCCTGTATTCCCGCAGCGGTGATCTGCCAGTTCTTCTCATGATTGCGCTAATTCTCGCAGGCGCTCGAATAGGACGTGCCCGATGCGGTGAATAGCGGCGGCGAATTGATTGATTTTTATGAAGTATAATCGTTAACGCACGTTGACTGCATACAAGAGTATGGAATAATGCGCCGCTTTTTGGTTAACGAATCATGAGGGCGGCATGTTGAGTGAGCGACCGGGTCGCAGGCGAGTCGGTCGACCGCCAACCGCTGGAAACCCTAATCCGATCGACGTCCATGTCGGTGCCAGGGTCCGCCTTCGGCGCACCCTCCTCGGGATGAGCCAGGAGCGGCTCGGTGAGGCGCTGGGCTTGACCTTTCAGCAGGTGCAAAAATACGAGAGGGGCGCCAACCGCATCGGTGCCAGCCGGTTGTTCGACCTCGCCCGGGCGCTGCAGGTTCCGATTGGCTTTTTCTTCGACGATCTGCCTGACGCCATGGCGAGCGGCGCCCCGCCGGTGGTCGCAACGCCGAACGACGACCCGATGCAGTGGCGCGAGACCATTGAACTGGTGCGCGCGTTCTACCGCATCCAGGATCCGACCGCGCGCCGCCGGCTTTACGAACTCACCCGTTCGATCGCCGACTCCATGGACGGCAGCGAAAGCTAGCGCCGACCGCAGATGGCTACGCTCTTGACCGCGTCCGGCATTCGGGTCACAACGCCGCGGCCAACGACCAGGACCGGACGCGTATTGTCCGGCCTTCGTCGATTCCCGGTTCCACGGGAGCCTGGGCCCCTGGTCTGCCGCGCGGAGGATCCGTTGAGCCAGTCGAGCTACCTGTTTACCAGCGAGTCGGTGTCGGAGGGTCATCCCGACAAGGTGTGCGACCGTATCTCCGATACCATCGTCGATCTGTTTCTGGCGGCCGACCCGTCCAGTCGGGTGGCGTGCGAGACGCTTGCCACCACCAACAAGATCGTTCTCGCCGGTGAGGTGCGCGGCCCGTCCAGCGTGACCCACGCCTTGATGGAAGAGGGTGTCCGCCAGGCAGTCAAGGACATCGGCTACGAGCAGGACGGTTTCCACTGGAAGACCGCCAACGTCGACATTCTCCTGCACGAGCAGTCCACTGACATTGCCATGGGCGTCGACGCCTCGGGCAACAAGGACGAGGGCGCCGGCGACCAGGGCATCATGTTCGGGTTCGCCTGCACCGAGACTGACGCGTTGATGCCGGCGCCGATCCACTACAGCCATGAGATCCTGCGGCGCATGGCCCAGGCGCGCCATGCCGGCAGCGTCAAGGGCCTCGGCCCCGACAGCAAGAGCCAGGTCACGCTGCGCTACGAGAACGGCAAGCCGGTCAAGGCGACCTCGGTGGTGGTCTCGACCCAGCACCACGCCGACCTGTCGCAGGAGCAGGTGCACGCGCTGGTTCTGCCGTTCATCCGCGACACTCTGCCGGACGGCTGGCTCGACGACGACACCGTCTACTACATCAACCCGACCGGCCGCTTCGTCATCGGTGGTCCGGACGGCGATTGCGGCCTGACCGGCCGCAAGATCATCGTCGACACCTACGGTGGCGCGGCTCCGCACGGCGGCGGCGCGTTCTCCGGCAAGGATCCGACGAAGGTCGACCGGTCGGCCGCCTACGCGGCGCGCTGGGTCGCCAAGAACATCGTCGCCGCCGGGCTGGCCGACAAGTGCACGATCCAGGTGTCCTACGCCATCGGGGTGTCACACCCGCTCTCGATCTTCATCGAGACCTACGGTACCGGCCGGGTCGACGAAGCGCGCCTGTCAAGCGTCATCGGCGAGATGGTCGACCTGTCGCCGCGCGGCATCCGCACGCGTCTGTCGCTCAGCAACCCGATCTACGCCCGCACCTCGGCCTACGGCCATTTCGGTCGCGCGCCCGACGCGACGGGCGGATTCACCTGGGAGAAGCTGGATCTGGTTGACGACCTGAAGTCCGCCTTCGCCTGATCGCCACCGAACGGCCGTCGCCGCCGGTCGGTGACGCGTGCCTCAGCCCCTTGATCCCGGCCGGGTCCCCGGCGACCGGCTGTTCTTCGGGCGCCGCAAGGGACGGCCCCTGCGCGTCGGGATGCAGGCGCTTCTCGACGAGCGGCTTCCCGGCCTCGCCGTCCCCTCGGCCCCGGAATCGCCCGACCCGCGAACCTGGTTCGACCGGACGGTGGGGGCGGTTTGGCTGGAGGTCGGCTTTGGCGGCGGCGAGCATCTGGCCTGGCAGGCGCGCAGCAATCCCGATGTCGGTATCATCGGCGGTGAGCCGTTCCTGAACGGGGTGGCGTCGCTGCTTCGGCATCTCGAGGATGATGGCGGCGGCGGTAACGTCCGCGTCCTGGCAGACGACGCCCGCCCGCTGATCGACGCCCTCCCGGACGGCTCGCTGGAACGCGTGTTCGTGCTGCATCCCGACCCCTGGCCGAAGCGCCGCCACCACTTCCGGCGGCTGATCCAGCATGCCTCGATCGCCCGGTTCCACGACCTGCTGGTGGCCGGCGGCGAACTCCGGATTGCCACCGACGACCCGGCCTATCTGCGCTGGATCCTGGCGCGGGTGACGGCGCACCCTGGGCTGCGATGGACCGGCCGTCGCATGGCCGACTGGCGCACCCGCCCCGATGACTGGCCGGAGACCCGCTACGAGGCCAAGGCTCGGCGCGAAGGTCGCCCACCAGCCTATCTGCGTTTCGTGAAGGAATAACGTCGGCTGGATCGCTCGGCCGCGCAACGGCACTCTCCACCCTTGCGAGTCGGGCCAGCCTGGGCTATATCCCGGTTTCCTTAATCGGAGTTACGATCGGGGGTGGGCCAACGGCCCACTTTTTTGTTGGCGGTTACCGCCCCCGGAGGGAAGCCAGGGCGGCGTGACGGACGCAGAGACAAGCGGAGTGCCGAGCCGGCGGCTCGAGGCGATCGTCGGCCCGCCGATCGAGGCCATGGGATACGAGTTGGTGCGTGTCATGGTCACTGGCGGCCGGCGCCCGACGCTCCAGATCATGGCCGAAAAGCCCGACGGCTCTGGAATGAGCGTCGACGACTGTGCCGGGATCAGCCGCACGATATCCGCGGTGCTCGATGTCGAAGACCCAATTTCCGGCGAATACACGCTCGAGGTCAGTTCGCCCGGCATCGACCGGCCGCTGACCCGGGTCAAGGATTTCCGGCGCTATGCCGGTTTTGAGGCCCGCGTCGACATGGCGGAGCCGATCGATGGTCGCAAGCGCTTCAGCGGCCAGCTGGTCGGTCTCGACGAGATGGACCGGGTGTTGGTGGAGACCGAGCCGGGGGTGCAGTGGGCCCTGCCGTTCGAGGGCATCGCGCGTGCCAAGCTGGTCCTGACCGACGCGTTGGTGGCGGCGAGCGCGCCGGCCCAGCGCGACGACGACGCGTAAGGGCGGCTCCTTAGGAGGACGACGAGACGATGGACATCGCGACGCAACCGAAGCTGGAGCTGATCCAGGTCGCCGACGTGGTCGCCCGCGACAAGGGCATCGACCGCGAGGAGGTCCTGATCGCCATGGAGCAGGCGATTCAGAAGGCCGGCCGCTCGAAATACGGCCCCGATCACGACATCCGGGCGACGATTGACCGGCGCACCGGCGAGATCTCGCTGAAGCGCTGCACCACGGTCGTCGAGGAGGTCGAGGACGAGATCTCTCAGATCACCCTGGAGCAGGCCAAGCGCATCGACCCCGCGCTCGAGGTCGGCAGCGTGATCGACGAGCCGCTGCCGCCGATCGATTTCGGTCGGATCGCCGCCCAGACCGCCAAGCAGGTGATCGTCCAGAAAGTCCGCGAGTTCGAGCGCCAACGCCTTTTTGTTTTCAAGAAGGAGACGGCATACGAGATCATCAACGGCGTCGTCAAGCGGGTCGAATACGGCAACGTCACCGTCGAGATCCAGCGCGCCGAGGCGATCCTGCGGCGCGACCGACTGCTGCCTCGCGAGACGTTCCGCCAGGGCGACCGGATCCGCGCCTACATAGAGGACGTCCGCTCGGAGCCGCGTGGACCGCAGATCTTCCTGTCGCGCACCCACCCCGAGTTCATGCGCCAGCTGTTCCGCCAGGAGGTTCCGGAGGTCTACGACGGCATCATCGAGATCAAGGCCGTTGCCCGCGATCCCGGATCGCGCGCCAAGATCGCGGTGATCTCCTACGACAGCTCGATCGATCCGGTCGGCGCCTGCGTGGGCATGCGTGGCTCGCGGGTGCAGGCGGTGGTCGGCGAACTGCAGGGCGAGAAGATCGACATCATTCCGTGGT
>CAYNFA010000318.1:0-5372 GCA_964396345.1 uncultured Thalassobaculum sp. | reverse complement strand
GTCGGGGTAGCCCACCGAGACCTGCAGCAGGAACCGGTCCAGTTGCGCCTCCGGCAGCGGGTAGGTGCCTTCCTGTTCCAGCGGGTTCTGGGTCGCGAGAACGTGGAACGGCGACGGCAGCCGGTGGGTGTGGCCGGCGACCGAGACCGTCTGCTCCTGCATCGCCTGCAGCAGGGCGGACTGGGTGCGTGGGCTGGCGCGGTTGATCTCGTCGGCCATCAGCAACTGGGCGAACACCGGACCGTGGATGAAGCGGAAGCTGCGGCGCCCGTCGGTATCCTCTTCCAGGACTTCCGACCCCAGGATGTCGGCCGGCATCAGATCGGGCGTGCACTGGATGCGCTTGTCGTCGAGACCGAGGATGATCCCCAGGGTTTCGACCAGGCGGGTCTTGGCGAGCCCTGGGACGCCGATCAGCAGGGCGTGCCCGCCGGCCAGCACGGTCACCAGGGTCTGATCGACCACCTCCTCCTGGCCGAAGATCAACCTGCCCACCCCCTCGCGGACGCGGATCAGGCTCCGGCCGAGCTGCTCGACCTCCTTGACGAAGGCCAAGCCGTCGGTGGGGTCGAGGGTGGTGGTGTGGGTCATGGCGGGTATACTCACTCCAAGTGAAAGTCCCGATCCGGACGAAACCGCCGACAGACGGAACAGCGACGCGTCATGGGCAAGAAGACCGACCGTCCCGCTTCAGGACTAGAGCGTATCGCAGACGCGGCGCGCGGCAAGGGGCGGGCCGGGCCCGACCATCATGATCGCGTGATGGGTGAACATTCCGCGCCCGGTGAAAGTTGCGGCGACTTTGACATGCGGATCGCCCGGGACGGGACGTGGTACTACCAAGGGTCACCGATCAACCGCCGGCCACTGGTAAAGCTCTTCGCCTCGGTCCTGCGTCGCGAGCCGGACGGCAGGCACTGGCTGGTGACGCCGGTCGAGCGCGGAATCATCCTGGTCGAGGACGCCCCGTTCATCGCCGTCGACGTCGATCGGCAGCCCCGGGAGAGTTCCGGGACCGCCGAGGACGAGTTGATCTTCCGGACCAATCTTGACGAAACCGTGGTGGCGGGGCCGGAGCATCCGATCCGTGTCGAGATCGATGCGGACACCGACGAGCCGGCACCCTATATCGAGGTGCGGGACGGGTTGGAGGCGCTGATCAACAGGGCCACCTTCTACCGTCTCGTGGAGTTCGCCGTTGGCCGGGTCGATCCCGACGACGGCCACGAGGTGCTGGGGGTATGGAGCAAGGGACGGTTCTTTCCGCTGGGTCCGATTTCGTGACCCTGGACGAGTTCCGCGCCGCGTTCGCCGGCGTGGCTACGGTCGATGAGGGCGGTCTGGTTCCGGTCGCGCGCGGGCGCGGCGATCATGATCTCAACCCGGGCATGGGAGTGCCGGAGAAGCCGCGGCCGGCGGCCGTGCTGGTGCCGATCGTTGGGCGCCCGGGTGGGCTTACCGTGTTGCTCACCCGGCGATCCGACACCCTGCCGGTGCACAAGGGCCAGATCAGCTTCCCCGGTGGCCGCGTCGAGGACAACGACGTCGACGACGTCGAGACGGCGCTGCGCGAGACCGAGGAGGAGATCGGCCTGGCGCGCGACCGGGTCGAAGTGATCGGCCGGCTCGACACCTACACCACGCGCACCGGCTTCCAGGTCACGCCGGTGGTCGGGTTGATCCGGCCGCCGTTCGACCTCATCCCGGATCCGGTGGAGGTCGCCGAGATCTTCGAGGTCCCGCTCCGGTTCGTGCTCGACATCGGCAACCACCAGCGGCACAGCCGGGAATGGCAGGAGACGGTCCGGCATTTCTGGGTTCTTCCCTACCAGCACTACTACATCTGGGGCGCTACCGCCGGAATGCTCGTGAACCTGGCGGACGTCATGCTCGGCGCCATGCGGCGCTGACGGCCGGCATGCGCCCTGTCGACCGCGTTCCCGTTCAGCCCTGGATGACTGGGCCGGCTCCGACTGCGGTGTTCGCCGCCCTGGCCGCCGGCGGAGTCGAGGCGCGCTTCGTGGGCGGGTGCGTGCGCGACACCATCCTCGGCTTGGCCATCGGCGATCTTGACGTCTGCACGCCGGCCCGGCCGGAACTGGTGATGGAACTGGCCGGCGCGGCCGGCCTGAAGGTGGTGCCGACGGGGATCGTCCATGGCACCGTGACGGTGGTCGCCGATCACACCCCCGTGGAGGTGACGACGTTGCGCCGCGACGTCGAGACCGACGGGCGGCGGGCCGTGGTTGCCTATACCGACGATTGGGCCGAGGACGCGGCGCGCCGGGACCTGACGCTGAACGCCCTCTACCTCGACCCGGATGGCACGGTTTACGATCCCATCGGCCAGGGATTGGCCGATGCCCGGGCCGGACGCATCCGCTTCGTCGGCGACCCCGAGACCAGGATTCGCGAGGACGTGCTGCGGATCCTGCGGTTCTTCCGGTTCTGGGCACGGTTCGGGCGCGAGGCGCCGGATCCGGACGGTCTTGCCGCGTGCGCGGCGCTCGCCGAGCGCATCCCGGCGCTGTCGGGCGAGCGGGTGTGGAGCGAGGTCGAGCGACTGCTGGTGGCCCGGCGCGCCGTCGAGGCGCTGCGGTTGATGGCGGGGGCCGGCATTGCCGCCCGTCTCTGGCCGGGTGCCGCCGCCGTCGATCGCGCGGTCGCGCTGATCGCGCTCGAGCAGGCGCTCGGCCTCGAAGCCGACCCGGTGCGGCGGCTGACGGCCCTGATCGGTGGCCGCGGCGGGGCGGATCCGGCGATCGACCGTTTGCGGCTGTCGCGCGCCGAGGCGGCGCGGGTGCGGCGTGCCCTGGCCACCGACGGTCGCCCGGCCGTGGGCGACGCCGAGCGTCGCGCGCGAGTCTACCGGGCCGGCGGCGTGTCGTATCTCGATGCCCGGATGCTGCACACCGCCGCGATCAGGTCGGCGGCGAGCACCCTGATGGCAGACCGGGCCGTGGCGGGGGACTGGACGCCCCCGTCGTTTCCGATCGGCGGCAGGGATGTGGCCGCGCTCGGGGTGCCCCCGGGCCCTGTCACAGGCCGGCTGCTGCGGGCCGTCGAGGACGCCTGGATCGCCGACGATTTCAGCGGCGACGCCGAGGCCTGCCGTGCCAAGCTGGCGGCGCTGATCGAGCAAGGGAGGCAACAACAATGACCGACGACTTCACGGGCGCCATGGTTGCCGCACGGCGTTCCGGCCGACGGGCCCCGACCCCGGCCGCCGTGCCGGAAGACCGGGCGGCGGCGTTTGCGGCCCAGATCGCCACCCTCGACGGGCTCGGCCTCGGCATCGCCGGTTTCAAGGTCGGCGCCAATGGGCGCGCCGGCGAGCCGAGCGCCGCGCCGCTGGCAGCCGGCACGATTCACCGCGACCGGGCCCGGATCACTGTGTCCGGGCATCACCCGCTGTGGCTCGAGGCGGAACTGGCCTTCGTCATGGGCGCCGATCTGCCGGCACGCGACGCGCGCTACGCCACCTCGGAGGTTCTGGCGGCCGTCGAGGGACTGGCGGCGGCCATCGAGATCGTCGATCCACGTCTGGCCGATTGGCCGAAGGTACCGCCGCTGGTCGCGCTCGCCGACTTCCAGGCGAACGGGGCCACCGTGGTGTCGTCGGTCGGGCGCCGAGCCGACGGTCTGGATGTCGAGGCCCTGACCGTCGACTTCCGGATGGGCGATCTGGTCAAGACCGTCCCCGGGACCCGGTATCCTGGAGAGGACGCGATCCGGCTCCTGGTCTGGTTGGCCGACAACCTGGGGCTCTGGGGGGCGGCGATGCGCGCCCGCGGCCTCAAGGCCGGCGACGTCATCATCTCCGGATCTTGGACCAGCGTCGATCAGGCGGCCGCCGGCACCACCGCCACCAACACCATCGCGGGGATCGGGTCGGTCGCGGTCGAGATTGCCGGCGGGTAGGGTATCAGCGCTGGCACTTCCCCGCTCCGGATCGAGGTCAGGGCCAGTTCACCTCGGGCGGCAGGCTCATCAGGATCGCCTCGACGTTGCCGCCGGTCTTCAACCCGAACAGCGTGCCGCGGTCGTATAGAAGATTGAATTCGACATAGCGCCCGCGTCGGACCAGTTGGTGACGCCGTTCATCGTCAGTCCAAGCTTCGTTCATGCGGCGCTCGACCAGTTTAGGGTAGATGTCGAGGAAGGCGAGCCCGACGTCCCGCGTGAACGCCAAGTCGGCGGTGAAGTCCCGGTCGACGTAGTCGTAGAAGATGCCGCCGACGCCGCGTGGCTCGTTGCGGTGTTTCAGGAAGAAGTACTCGTCGCACCAGGCCTTGAACCGGGGGTAGTAGGCCGGGTCGTGGGCATCGCAGGCCGCCTGCATGGCGGTGTGGAAGGCGCGGGTGTCCGCCTCGTCCGGGACCATCGGCGTCAGATCGGCACCGCCGCCGAACCAGCTCTTGGTGGTGGCGATGTGCCGGGTGTTCATGTGCACGGCGGGCACCCGCGGCGAGTGCTGATGGGCGACCAGCGAGATGCCGCTGGCGAAGAATCGGGGATCCTCGGCCGCTCCCGGGATCGAGGCGCGGAAGTCCTCGGAGAACTCGCCTTGAACCGTCGAGACGTTGACACCGACTTTCTCGAACACGCGGCCGTGCATAACCGCCATTTCCCCGCCGCCGCCACCCTCGCGCTCCCAGGGCTTCAACGTGAAGCGGCCGGCTGGCCGGTCGCGCAGCGGTCCATCATAGGCATCCTCAAGGGCCTCGAAGGCGGCGCAGATGCGATCGCGCAAGGTCTCGAACCAGGCGCGTGCCGTGGTGCGCTCAGCCTCGGTGGAGAGATACATCGCTTGCTCCGCCTGCCCTCGATCCATCGATCCGACTTTGATGCCTCAGGTCGGGCGGCGGCGCAAACCGGATCGTATGGCTTGGCGGAAGTGATTGGATCGATCAGCCGGGGGCCCGGCTCCTGCCGGCGTCATTCCCGCTGGTTGATTTCGCCGGTGGCTCGGGCGCTTAGTCCTTGGCCTTCGCCCGGTTCT
This sequence comes from uncultured Thalassobaculum sp., assembly GCA_964396345.1. Taxonomy (GTDB): domain Bacteria; phylum Pseudomonadota; class Alphaproteobacteria; order Thalassobaculales; family Thalassobaculaceae; genus Thalassobaculum_A. The sequence continues at coordinate 370 of CAYNFA010000318.1, read as the reverse complement.
CCAGCTTCGGAGCGGTGTCGAGCGGCTTGGCCTTTGTCGGGCCCTTTGCCTTCACGCCCCCGGAAAACATCGCAACCTCGAGCAGCCGCTCGCACTGGCCCTTGAACTCGGCGGGCGCCTTGTACTTCATGGCGCCGGCCAGCTTCTCGCGAGCCTCCTTGATCTTCTTGCCGCGCAGTTCGGCGTCGTCGGACTTCGCGGCGTCCAGCGCGCCCTTCGCGGCAATCGCCGTCGCCTTCATGAAGCCGTGCAGCAACAGCGAGTCGAGCACCCCGCGCGCCTGCTTGGAGTAGTCGCCGGGCAGTTTCGGGTTCTTTAGGGTCTCGACCACACGCTTGGCAGCCGCCTCGCAGCGGTCGGTGTTGCCGGC
>CAYNFA010000317.1:0-5395 GCA_964396345.1 uncultured Thalassobaculum sp. | reverse complement strand
CGGGTTCTCCGCCAGCGCCACCGAGAGCGAGCAGGAGGGCCTCAGGCTGCCGCCGGTCAAGCTCTACAAGGCCGGCGTGCTCGACGACGAGATCCTGTCGATCATCCTCTCCAACATCCGCATCGCCGACCAGCGCATCGGCGACATCAAGGCGCAGGCGGCGGCGCTGACCGTCGGCGAGCGACGGCTGACCGGCATGCTCGACCGCTACGGCCGCGACACCGTCGATGCCGCGGTCGACGAGCTGCGCCGGCGCGCCGCCCAGCAGATGCGCGCCAAGATCGCGCCGATCCCGGACGGGGTCTACGAAAGCGAGGCGGTGGTCGACAGCGACGGCGTGGTCGACGAGCCGCTGTTCATCCGCCTGACCATGACCAAGCGCGGCGAGGAGCTGTACTTCGACTTCTCGCGCTCATCGCCGCCCTGCGAGGGCCCGATGAACTCGGTGATCGCGACCACAAGGTCGGCGGTCTACCTGGCGATGAAGCACGTGTTCCCCGACATCCCGATCAACGCCGGCACCTTCGAGCCGCTGCACGTCGCCGATCCCGACGGGACGTTCCTGTACGCCCGCTACCCACGCCCGGTCTCGGGCTGCGCGGCGGAGGTCAGCCAGCGCGTCGCCGAGGCGGTGTTCGCTGCCATGACCCGGGCGGTGCCGGACCAGCTGTTCGCCGCCCCAGCCGGCACCAGCGGCAACTTCTCGCTCGGCGGGCTCGATCCGCAGACCGGGCGCGGCTTCGTGTGCTACCTGATCTCGGGCGGCGGCTACGGCGGGCACATCGGCGGCGACGGGCTGACCAACGGCTGCTCGACCATCGGCATCTCCAAGACCACGCCGATCGAGGTGGTCGAGCAGCGCTACCCGATCCTGTACGAGGAGTATGCGCTGCGCGAGGGCTCGGGCGGGGCCGGGCGCACCCGCGGCGGCTTCGGGGTGCGCTACAAGGTGCGGCTCCGGCGCGGCCGGGCGCGCGCCTCGTTCGTCATGGACCACGGCCGGGTCGGCCCGCAGGGCGCGATCGGTGGCGCCGACGGCGCGCCGAACACCGTGCTGGTGGAGCGTGGCGGCGAGACCTACACGCCGCTGCACCTCTCGAAGGAGCAGGGCATCGCCATCCAGGCGGGTGACGCGATCACCGTCGAGAGCCCGGGCGGCGGCGGCTACGGCGATCCGCTGCGACGCGACCCGGCGGCATGCGCCCGCGACGTCCGGCGCGGCTACTACACCGCGGACCAGGTCCGCGAGCGCTGGGGCGTGGTGCTGGCCGGGGATGGATCGGTCGACGCCGACGCCACGGCGCGGGAACGCGCCGTGCGGTGACGCAACGCTCCGGCTGGCCTGCGGCAAGCGCCTCGTTTACCATTCCTTAAAGCCGTGTCGGACCTAATGGTGCTGCGATGACCGACGGGGTGGAGATCAGGGTCAAGAATGAACGAGGAGCCTGTTCAGATCCGCGCCGGCGGCTCCAACTACCGGTCGATTTTCGAGAACGCCAACATCGGCCTGTATCGGACGGCTCCGGACGGTGCGCTGCTGCGCGCCAACCCGGCGCTGGTCGCGCTCAACGGCTATCCCGACGAAGCGTCCCTGATCGAGGCGCTCGCGACCGGCGGCAACCAGTGGTACGTCGAGCCCGACCGCCGCGTCGAGTTCCACCGCCTTGTCGCCCGGGACGGCCGCGTCGACAGCTTCGTCTCCGAGGTCTACCGGATGCGAACCCGCGAGCGGATCTGGGTGTCGGAGAACGCCTGGGCGATCCGCGACGCCGACGGCGTCATCGTGTTCTACGAGGGCACCGTCCAGGACGTCACCGACCGGGTGAACGCCGACCGGCAGCTCGCCCGCGCCCGCCTGCAGGCCGAGGCGGCGTCGCAGGCGAAGAGCACCTTCCTGGCGGTGATGAGCCACGAGTTGCGCTCGCCTCTGAACGCCATCATCGGCTTCGCCGAGATCATCGCCGGCCGCCTGCTGGGTCCCGACGATCCCCGCTACTTCGAATACGCCGAGGACATCCGGGTCAGCGGCACCGACCTGCTGGCGCTGCTCGGCGACATCCTTGACCTGTCCAAGATCGGGGCCGGCAAGCTGCATCTGGTCGAGCGCCTGGTCGACCTGCGCAGCGTCGCCGACCGCGCCGCCCGGCTGTTCGCCGCCAACCTCAGCACCGCGCAACTGACCCTTGCAACCGAGATACCGGCGGATTTCCCGGCCCTGCGCGCCGATCCCATGCGGCTCGGTCAGGTGCTGATCAACCTGGTGTCCAACGCCATCAAATTCACCCCGCCCGGCGGCCGGATCGCCATCGCCGCGAGCGCCGACTCCGGCGGGGTCGCCATCCGGGTGACCGATACCGGTTGCGGCATGTCCGCGGCCGAAGCCGAGCGCGCGCTCGAGCCCTTCGTGCAGATCGACAACGCGCTCAACGATACGCGCGGCGGCACCGGGCTCGGCCTGTCAATCTGTCGGGAACTGGTCGCGCTGCACGGCGGCAGCCTGGCCATCGAGAGCGCCAAGGGCGTCGGCACCAGCGTCACCGTGCGCTTGCCGGCCGAACGGATCGCCGAGCATCCCGACGCCGCCGGTTGAGCGCTGAGGATATCAACGGGCGTTCCGGCCGGCCGCACGCAACCAGATCGGCCTCTGAGCGTTGTCCTGGCGGTGGTCAACGCATCAGGAGATATCGGTAATGACCCGACACCGTCTTCCCATCGGCTTCGCCCTCGCCGGATTGCTCGCGAGTGCGGTGGCCGTCCAGGCCGCCGCCGATGTAACCGCGCCGACCTCGGCGGAACTCGCCTACAAGGATTATCACGCCGGCGTTCACGCCGCCGTGGAGTGCCGCGGTGCCAAGTTCTCGCCCTCCGATTACCGTGAGCTCGAATCCCGCATCAACCAGCGCGCCGGCGAATCGGTCCATGTCGGGCGGCAGCTTCAGTTGATCCAGGATGCGAAAGTCTCGATCAACGCGGCGTTGAACAATTCCGGCTGTGCTGCCGGGGAGGTCCAGGAAGCCCTGGCTCGCTTCGATACCCTGCGCGGCTATACGCCCCGGTGACCCCAGTCCGGAAGCGATGGGACGGCAGATTGCCGCCCGCGCCTTCGCGCTCCGCAAGACCGAGACCGACCGCGCCCGGCACCTGACGGGCGCGGCAAGCGCCGCTACGCCCCCCAAGTGCGCTCCAGCACGCCGACCCAGTTGTCCCAGCACAGCTTGCGCACCAGCCCCTCGCCGTAGCCGTGCTCGCGCATCGCCGCCACCAAATTGGGCAGGCCGGCGGCGTCCTTGATCGCCTGCGGGATGGTCGCGCCGTCGAAGTCCGAACCGAGGCCGACCCCGTCCTCGCCCAGCCGCTCGATCAGGTGGTCCAAGTGGCGGATCACCACGTCGAGGCCGGTGTCGGGGTTCATCTGGCCATCGGGGCGCAGGAAGCCGGTCGCGTAGTTGACCCCGACCAGCCCGCCACGCTCGCGGATCGCCGCCAGCTGCGCGTCGGTCAGGTTGCGGGTGTTCGGGCAGATCGCGTGCGCGTTGGAATGCGAGGCGACCAGCGGCGCGTCGCTCAGTTCCGCCACCTCCCAGAAGCCCTTCTCGTTCAGGTGCGAGAGGTCGACCATGATCCGGTAGCGGTTGCAGGCGCGGATCAGGTCGCGGCCAAGATCGGTCAGCCCGGGGCCGGTGTCGGGGGTCGCCGGGTAGCGGAACGGCACGCCGTGCCCGAACGCCGTTGGCCGGCTCCACACCGGCCCGAGCGACCGCAGCCCGGCCTGGTACAGCACCTCCAGTGACCGGAACTCCGGGTCGACGGCCTCGGCGCCCTCGAAGTGCAGAACGGCGGCGAGCACGCCCCTGGCCAGGCAGTCGCGGATCTCGGCGGCGGTCCGGCACACCTTGACCCGGCCCCCGGAGGCCCGCTCGATCCGGAACAGGATCCCGGCCATCGCCAGCGCGGTCGGCTGGGCCTCGCCGAGGGTCAGCGGCGCCGGCAGCGGCAGGTCGTAGGACGGCCCGGACATCGCCTCCCGGCGCTTGGCGCGGCGGTCGGTCGGATCCCCGTCCGGGTCGGTGCTGGGCGACGGCACGAACACCGCGAACAGCCCGCCGGCGAACCCGCCGGCCGCCATCCGCGGCAGGTCCAGGTGGCCCTCGCCGTCGCCGTCGAGGAACTGCCGCTCGACCTCCCCACCCGCCTTCCGGATCAGGCGCAGGAGGACGTCGTTGTGGCCATCGAATATCGGCATGGCGGTGGAGGGCATGTGAGGACCTGTCTCGGGCAGGAGAGGTGAATGGCGACGCGTCGGCGACGTCGAAGGCGCTACCCGATGATCTTCCAGTACGTGTCCTTCTTCGTGACCATGCCGTCGCGGAACTCCCACAGGTCGCAGCCGAGGTACTCGAAGGTCTCGCCGCCCTGGCGGGTGCCGCGCACCACCCACTCCGACAGGGCCTTGGTGTCGTCGCAGATCCAGTGCCGGATGTCCTCCCAGCGCATGTCGGGGATCTGCGCGTAGCGGCCGCGCAGCACCTCGCCGATCTCGGCCTTGCCGTGGCAGACCCGGCCTTCCGGGGCCGTCGGCCCGCTCGCCATCACCCATTCGCAGTCGTCGGCGAAGTGCGACAGGATCCCGTCGACGTCGTGGCGGTTGAAACCATCCTGGATCTCGTCGAGCAGGGCGATGGTGATGGGGCGGGTCATGACTGGCTCCGATGGGCATTGACGCTACCGGTATGTTAGGCGTCATCCGATCGGGGCGAAACCGCGATCACGCTTGGCGACGCCGCGACCGGGCGACGCTACCCTGACCACTCCGCATCGACCGTGCACCCCGACGGAGGCCCGCATGAAGCTAACCCTGCTCGGCACTGGCTGCCCGCAATGCCATGTCAAGCGCTACGGCCCGGCCAGCCTGGTGCGCCACGGCGACGTCGCGGTGCTGGTCGACTGCGGCTCGGGCGTCACCCAGCGCCTGGTCGCCGCCGGCTGCAACGGCGGGCGGCTCGACGCAGTGCTGCTGACCCATCTCCATTCCGACCATCTGGTCGACCTCTACCAACTCATCGTCTCGGGCTGGCACCAGGGCCGCGCCGCGCCGCTCAGGGTGTTCGGGCCGAAGGGGACGCGCGCCCACGTCGACGGCCTGATGGAATTGTGGCGCGACGAGCGGACACTGCGCGTCGCCCACGAGCGGCGCCCCTCGACCGCCGGCTTCGGCGCCGAGGTAGTCGAGTTCGCCGACGGCCCGGTGCTCGCGCTGGCCGGCCTGCAGGTCGCCGCCGTGAAGGTCGATCACCGCCCGGTCGAGGAGGCCTACGGTTTCGTGTTCCGCGCCGGCGACGGCACCAAGGCGGTGTTCAGCGGCGACACGAGGCGCTGCCCGGCGCTGATCGAGGCG
>CAYNFA010000316.1:0-5423 GCA_964396345.1 uncultured Thalassobaculum sp. | reverse complement strand
CCCTACGGGGCTGATCACACACAACCCGTCAAAGCCTCTGTGCGGAGGTACTAGGTCAGGACCGTTCCTGGAACGCCTGCGCCCCGGTCTCCCGGATGAACAGGGTCAGCAGCACCCCGAAACCGCACGTGATGGGCAGCACCAGGAAGGCGTATTCGTAGGCCTCGACGGCGTAAACCCGGGCTCCGGCGACCATCGTTCCATCCCAGCGAATGTCCAGGAGCCAGCCGAGCACCGGCTGCAGGACCGCCCCCGACCCGACCACGAAGCCGTTGACGATGCCGAGCGTGGCGCCGGCCGACCAGGACGGCGTGTTCTCGCGCGCTACAGCGAAGCACAGCACCATCGAGGCGGCGCCGAACCCCTGGACGAACAGGACGGCGGCGAGCGAGACCAGGGTCAGCCCCGGCAGGTAGACGGCACCGGCGATCCCGGCGGTCGCCAGAACGCCGCCGATCGCCATGAAGCGGCGTCGCCGGCTCCACCGGTCGGAGACCATGCCCCAGATCGGCGCCCCGAAGCCCCAGCCGACGAACAGCATCGACACCAGCGCCGCCGCCTCGGCTTTGGGCAGCTCATAGGCGCGCTCGACGTAGGGCACGCCCCACAGCCCGCCGAAGGCCAGCATGGCGCCGGTCATCGCCATGCCGAAGCCGGCGGCCAGCCAGACCTGGCCAGTCGAGGCCGCCCGCCGTAGTCCGGCCAGCAGGCTGTGGCGTTGGCCGGTTGCCGGGTTTGCCGGACGCTGGCGGTCGCGCAGCACCAGCGCGGTGGCCGTCGCCAGCACAAAGCCGAATACCGCCAGCCCGAGCACGGCGGTGCGCCAGCCGACCGCCTCGACGAGGTAGCCGAGCGGCGCCTGACCGAGGACGCCGCCGACCACGCCGAGCATCTGCGCCCAGCCGCCGAGGGTCGCGAAGCGATTCGGGGGGAACCACAGGGCCGCGTAGTTGAGCGCGCCGACGAAGCTGAAGGCGCAGCCGAAGCCGATCAACAACCGGCCGAGCGAGGCCAGCCACAAGCTGTCGGCGAGCGCGAACACCACAGAGCCGACGCCGGTCAGCGCCGCCGCCAGGGTGACCAGCCGCCGCGGCCCGTAGCGATCGATCAGCACACCGACGGGGATCTGCGAGCCGGCGTACGAGTAGTAGTAGAAGGCCGAAAGGTTTCCGAGCACCGCGCCGCCGACCGTGAAGTCGCGCATCAGATCGTCGACCATCACCGACGGCGCCACCCGCTGCACGAAGGCATAGAGAAAAAACACCGCGCACAGGAACCATCCGACGCCCAGAAGGGCGCCGCGGGGCGCGGCGGATCGGCTGTCTCGGATGTCGGTCACGGGATTGGACGCCACGCTGAAGGAAGCGCGAAGCTACTCAGGGCCAATCCCGCAGGTCAAGCGGCGCCGCCCAACTCGATCAGGCCAGAATGTCGACGATGGTTCCGCGCGGCGCATTCGGGTTCAACAGACGGATCTGCTCAGCCGCCTGCTCCAGGTTGAATTGCCGGCGCTCGCGATCGTCCAGGGGCTCGGCAACCGCCGGCTGTCCGAACCGGGCTTCCGCATCGCGGGCGCGAAACCCGAACGCGTCCTGGAGCCCGCGGGCAAGTCGCGCCGGCGCCGTCGATCCGGCCTGCGCCAGCGGGGCGGGCGTTGGAAAGGCTCCGGTCGGGCCGATCGCCATGATGACGCTCCTCGAACTCCGTCGACGGCCGGGGCCGGTAATGACCGCCGAAACCCCGCATTTTTATTAAATGGTATTTTAGATAAATTTGTCCAGATCGAATCCGACGGCTCAAGCCAGGATGTCGATGACCTTGGCAGTGGCCCGAGCGGTGGCCTCGCGGCCGATCGACTGGATGTAGTCGGCCCGCGCGGCGGGATCCATAGCGGAGACCTGCGAAAGGCTGGCCACCTTGACGATCGGAAGATTGACGGGCTGGGACGCCAACGAGCTACCGGAGCCGGCGATCCGCACCTTGTGCGCGCCGGCGATCTTGGTGTGCGGAATCGGCGCCGGAACCCCGGGAATACCTTCCATATCAGGCCCCTTCAGGACTGCTCAAGCATGACATGGCAACGTCAAAGACGCGAGTCGCCTTTCACCTGGAAGGCGTTCGGCGATGCTGTCCGGGCCGCGGAAATTTTCGCGAAGGCCTAACGCTGCGCGCCAGTCGCGATCGATCGAGACGCTGACCAGACGAGCTTCATGAACGGTCATGGCGATGGGCCTTCATGGGCCGATCGGCTATCGCCGCCCGTCGTCCTCCGGCGGCAGCAACCGGTCGCGGAACCGCCGGGCGAAGCCGAGCGGATCATCGGTCGGTCGCCCCTGCGAGGACGCCTCGCGGGCGGTCTCGACGACGTGGCGGCCGGCGTTCTCGATCTTCGGGGCCACCGTGCCATAGACCTCGCCGGCAATCCGCGCGGCGCCGCGCCGAAGCTCGGGATTCTGGGCGGCCCGGCGCCCGGCCTCGATCAGCAGCCGGCGCAGCAGGCTCATCGAACCGCCTCCCCGGCCCGCTCGATCACCGGGCGGCGGGCATCGAGGAACTCCTCAAAGCCGGCGATGTAGCGGTCGAACTCCGCCGCGCCCATCGGCAGCGACAGCACCGACATGCCGCGCCGAGCGGTGTAGATGCCGGCGGCGATCAGGTCGAGATGCATCAGGTCGATCAGCTTGCGCGGCCGCTTACCCGCCTCCGGCGGCGAGACCGGGGCGGTAGAGCCGGGATGCACCGCCATCATCGAGCCGCGCCCGGTGACGATCATCGGCAGGCCGCGTCGGGCTATGGCGTCGTTCATCCGGCCGCGCAGGCTGTCGCCGGCGGCGTTAAGCATGACCGCGCGCTCGGGCGTGTAGAGGTGGGTCAGCCCGGCGAGGCCGGCGGACATGGTGAACACGTTGTTGTTGAAGGTCCCGGCGTGCGGCCAGGCATCCGGCCGGCGCGGGTCGAAGCGGTCGAGGATGTCGGCGCGGCCGCCGAAGGCGCCGAAGCTCAACCCGCCCCCGAGATACTTGCCCAGGCTGACGAGGTCCGGCCGGATGCCGAGCAGCCCGTGCAGCCCCTCCGGCGACAACCGGGACGTCATGACCTCATCGAAGATCAGCAGCGCGCCGGTCGCCTCGGTGGCGCCGCGCAGCGCCTCCAGGAACGCCTCGGTTCCCGGAATGCATCCGCCGGACCCGCACATCGGCTCCACCAGGACGCAGGCCAGCCGGTCGCCCTGCTCGCGGATCAGCGCCGCGGCACCCTCGGCGTCGTTGTAGTCGGCCATGACGTAGTCGAACGGCGCGTTCAGCGGCGAGCCGGCGAAGTACAGCAGGCCGCCGTGATAGGCGCCCCGGAACGCCATCACCCGGTCGCGGCCCGTAAAGGCGCGCGCCGCGGCGACCGCCATCATGTTCGCCTCGGTACCGGAATTGGTGAAGCGCACCCGCTCGAGCGCCGGAAAGCGGTCGACGACCGCCTGCGCCAGCCGCGCCTCCAGCAAATTGGGCCCGCCCAGCACCCAGCCGTCGTCCGCCGCCTGCTTGATGGCGTCGCGGATCAGCGGGTCGGAGTGGCCGTACAGGCCGGCGGTGTACTCGCCGAGAAAATCGACCAGCTGATGACCATCGGCGTCCCACAGATAGCAACCCTCGCCGCGCGCGAAGCGCAGCGGGAACGGGTGGTAATGCAGCACCGTGCGGGTGTTGCCGCCCGGCATCGCCTTCTCGGCCTGCTCCTGGATCGCCCGACTCTTCGGGTTGGCAGCGACGAAGCGCTCCGCCGCATCGGCGTAGGCAGCGTCCAGGTCGGAGTTCGCGAGCGTCGTGGTCATGCCGCCTGCCCCTTGTTTCCAGCGGTCTTGCCGACCGCGCCATAGCCCATGGTTCCGAATTTCTGGCCGACCCGCTCGATCTCGTCGTCCGGCAGGATGACCGGCTTCCCGACCTGCAGGGTCCGCCAATACATGGCGGCCAGGGTCTCGACCTCCAAGGCCAGCGCCAGCGCCTTCCTGAGGGTCGGGCCGATGGCGATCATGCCGTGGTTGGCCAGCAGGCAGGCGCGCCGGCCTTCGAGCGCCCGGAGGGCGGTGTCCGACAGCTCCTGGGTTCCGAAGGTGGCGTAGTCCGAGCAGCGAACGGTCGGCCCGCCGGCCTGGGCGATCATGTAGTGGAAGGCCGGGATCTCCATGCGCAGGCAGGCGAGCGTGGTGGCGAACATGCCGTGGGTGTGGACGATCGCCCCGCAATCCGGGCGGTGGCGCATGATGTCCAGGTGGAAGCGCCACTCGCTCGAGGCACGGCGGTTGTCGCTGTGGCTGCCGTCCAGCCCCATCGTCACGATATCCTCGGGCCGGAGCTCCTCGTAGGGGATCGCCGAGGGGGTTATGAAGAACCCGGCCGCCGGGTCGTCCGCCACCCGCACGCTGGCGTTGCCTGAGGTGCCCTGGTTGATGCCCAGCGCGTTCATCTTCAGGCAGGTGTCGATCACCTCCTGGCGCAGGGCGCGTTCCTTGGCCGGCATCATGACGTGGCTCCCGAAAACGATCGGTTGGCGATGCGCATCTGGCAGGCTCAGTCGCCACTCGGACAACAGCATCATGGCCGTTGTCGGCGCGCCCTTCCAACCCGAAATCGGCAGCCGGGCTTTCCGTCAATCCTCCCCCGCCGCCAGCCGATCCGGGAACAGCCCCTGCAGCCCCTCCGGCGTCGCCGGCGCCACGCCGCGCTCGGTGATCAGCCCGGTCACCAGCCGCGCCGGGGTGACGTCGAAGGCCGGGTTGGCAGCCCGGCTGCCGGGCGGCGTGATGGTGACCACGCCGGTCGTCCCGTCGTCCAGGCGACCGGGGATACGGGTCACCTCGTCGGGCGAGCGCTCCTCGATCGGGATCGCGAAGCCGTCGTGCAGCGTCCAGTCGATGGTCGGGCTCGGCAGCGCCACGTAGAACGGCACGCCGTTGTCGTCGGCGGCCAACGCCTTGAGGTAAGTCCCGATCTTGTTGGCGACGTCGCCGTTGGCGCTCACCCGGTCGGTTCCGACGATGCAGAGATCGACCCGGCCGCGTTGCATCAGATGGCCGCCGGCGTTGTCGACGATCACCGTGTGGTCGACGCCATGGTTGCCGAGTTCCCAGGCGGTCAGAAAGGCGCCTTGGTTGCGCGGCCTGGTCTCGTCGACCCAGACGTGGATCGGGATGCCGGCGTCGTGGGCCTGGTAGATCGGCGAGGTGGCGGTGCCCCAGTCGACGGTGGCGAGCCAGCCGGCGTTGCAGTGGGTCAGCACGTTGACGGCCTCGCCCGGCTTCTTGGTCGCGGCGATCGCCTCGATGATCGCCAGGCCGTGCCGGCCGATGGCGCGGTTCAGCTCGGCATCCTCGTCGCAGACCCGGCGCGCGAAAGCCGCCGCCGCCACCACCCGCTCACCCGTCGCCA
>CAYNFA010000315.1:4062-5433 GCA_964396345.1 uncultured Thalassobaculum sp. | reverse complement strand
CCTGCAGCTTGATCTCCACCAGGCCGACCTGATCGTCGATCAGGCGCTCGAAGGCCCGAAGCGGCAGATCATCCGCGCGGCGACCGTGCTCCCAGGCGCTGACGCTGCACATGATGCATCGAAAATTGCACCGGCTGACGTTCTCGATATCCAGTTTGATCGGCAGGTAGCCAGGCTCGGCCTCACGACGCCCGGCCTCGAGATAGCGAGCGTAGTTCGCGCGCTTCTCCGGTGAGGCCGCAAGCGCCAGGTCGCGTTCCCGGTGATAGGCGGCAAGGCCGGCGGACGGCTCCGGGGCCGGCAGGTTCCGCAACGCGAGGCGCCGTCCGGCGGCGGCATCACGATCCGGGTGGGGGATCGGGTCGAGCATCGGATACTCCAGGTGAGGCGGTCTGCCACGTCCCGACTGTCGGTCGGCAACCGATCCGGGACATTGCGCTGGATCAAACTCCGCGGCCGACGACGCGCTTGGCGTGGGCCTGTTGCGCTGCGATGCTCCGCGCGGACTGGCGAGGCGGAGGCTGTGGAGCAATCGGAGGATTCCGGAAGGGCGTACCGAATCGATGCCGTCGAGGCGGTTCTGATAGACCGCCTCAAGGCCGGTGACGACCGGGCGTTCGAGACCCTCGTGCGCCGCGAGAGCGGCCGGATGCTGGCGGCTGCCCGTCGGCTGGTGCGTGACGAGGCCGCCGCCCATGACTGCGTCCAGGAAGCCTTCCTGTCGGCGTTGAAGGCGATCGATGGCTTCGAGCCGCGCGTGCCGATCGGCGCCTGGCTCAACCGCATCACCGTCAACGCCGCGCTGATGCGACTGCGCAAGGCCCGCCGGCTCGCCGAAACCCCGATCGACGACCTGCTGCCGGCCTTTAACGCCGACGGCTGGCGGGAGGATCGGCCCGAGGCTCCCGACGCTGACCCTTTCACCGACCTGGAGCGCCAGCGGGTGAGCGCGTTCGTCCGCACCAAGATCGACCTGTTGCCTGATGCCTATCGAACGGCATTGGTGCTTCGGGATCTCGAAGGCTGGAGCACCCGGGAGGCGGCCGACGCGCTCGGCATCGCGGAGGGGACGATGAAGGTCCGCCTGCACCGGGCCCGCTCGGCCCTGAAGCGCCTGATCGAACCGTTCTGGACGGGGGCTTATTCGGCATGATTCGACGTCGCAGCCCGCTTGAAAGCATCCGGCACTGGGTCGACCGGAGCCTGCACGGCGCCATGACCTGCGCGGAGTTCGAGGCCGCGCTGGTCGACTATCTCGACGGCACCATGAGTACGTTTGCGAAGCGACAGGTGGACCTGCACACGCTGCTGTGCCCGCTTTGCCGTCGCTACCTGCGGGCCTACGAGCGAGCCCGCCGACTGGCCGTCGAG
>CAYNFA010000315.1:0-4052 GCA_964396345.1 uncultured Thalassobaculum sp. | reverse complement strand
CTGCAGGAATCCGAAATGGAAACCCTGAGCGCCGTGCCGGAAGATCTCGTCCAGGCGATTCTGTCGGCTCGCCGGTCTGGTTCGACACCCAGCAATCCCTAGTCTCCGCCGGCGTCGAGGCCGAGTTCCTGTCGCAGCCCGCGGCCCAGGCCGGCGGCGACGATGCGGTGCGACTCGCGCAGATAGTCCCGCAGATCGCCGTCGACGAGACCGGGCTCTTCGTGGTGCTGGATCCACGACATGCCCCGGGATGCCAGGTAAGGCGCCGGCCGCAGCCCGGGCTGATCCTTCAGGACCTCATAGGCAATCCGCGACACCTTGAAGGTGACGCGCGGCGTCGCGCCCGCGTCCCGGCCGCCGATGGCGAAGACCTTGCCGCCGACTTTCCAGACGTCGGACCCGCCCCACTGCACCACGTGGGTGACGGCCGGCAGCGACGCGCAGAAAGCGTTGAATTCGTCGTGGGTCATGACCGTCCTCGTGGCCGCATTGCGAGTCGCTGATCCTTGGACCCGCTGGCCGACCGCCGTCAATCCGCCCCACCCGTTGCCGCCGCGGGCTGGTCGAAACGGGCTGGCCGAGTCGTTGCGGGCGGGTAATCTGCCGGCATGGAAATCCGGTTCCCCATGTGGCTCCGGGTCGTCGACCGGCCCGGTGCAAACGTCTTCGCCATCCTCTCGGCCACCGAGGCGTTCTCCCGCGCCCTCATCGCCGGCATCATTCCGCTGGAGGCATACGCGCTTCTCCAGTCGGCGCGCGACGTCTCGATCGCCTACACGGTTATCGGCGTCGTGGCGTTGCTGGCCAGCTTCGCCGTGCCGCTGGTGATCCGGGTGGTTCGCCGCAAATGGGTTTTCTCGGCCGGATGCCTGTTCATGGTCGTGGCGCCGTTGCTGATGGTGGCCGAGGCGGCGCTGCCGTTCCTCGCCGCGCTGCAGTTCCGGGCGCTGGCGGTGGTCTGCGTGAACATCTCGCTGAACCTCTACATCCTCGACTACATCCGCCGGAAGGATTTCGTCACCGCCGAGCCGCGCCGCCTCGCGTTCATGGGGGTGGCGTGGTTCATCGGGCCCGGGCTTGGCATCTGGCTCTACCAGAGCGTCGGCCTGCTGGCGGTCTGCGTGCCCAGCGCCGTCTTTGCCGTGCTGGCGCTCGCCTACTTCTGGGTGCTGCGGATGCAGGAAAACCCGGCGGTGGCACCGGCGACCCGCAAGCCGCCGATGCCGTGGGACAACATCCGCCGGTTCATTGCTCAGCCGCGTCTGCGCCTGGCCTGGGTGATCCCGTTCTCCCGCAGCGCGTTCTGGACGACGTTCTTCGTTTACCCGCCACTCTACATCGTGAACGCCGGGGGCGATCAGATGCTGGCGGCGGCCATGTTGTCGGGCGGGCAGGGGATCCTGTTTCTGGCACCGGTCGCGGGGCGCCTCGGCAGCCACTTCGGAATCCGGCGCATGATCGTTGTCTCGCTGGTGTTCTCCGGCGCGCTCTGCGTCCTGGCCGGGTTGCTCGCGCCAGGGCCGATGTGGCTGGCCGGCATATTCTTCTTGGCCTGCTTTGGGACCGTCACCCTGGACGCCCTCGGCAACATTCCGTTCCTGCGCTCCGTGCACCCCTACGAGCGGTCCGAGATGACCTCGGTGTTCCGGACCTACATCGAGATGTCGCAGTTGCTGCCGGCGGCGATCTACGCCGTGCTGCTGTTGGTGTTTCCACTGGGCGCCGTGTTCGTGGCGCTCGGCATTCTTATGATTGCGACCGCCGGCATCGCGCTCTATTTGCCGAAGCGGCTCTGAGCAGGTCTCACCCGCCGGCGCCGGTCCGCTGCCTAACCGGAGCGACAGCCCCGTCATCGTTGGCGGCGTCGAGCGGCCCGGCATCCATGGCCGCCGGCTCCGGCATCACGAGGACGGCCGGGACGATCACTGGATCAACGGGATTGTCGACCGTCAGCGGTGCCTCGGCCCGCGCGTTGGCGGCGAGCCGCCGCATTGCCCGCTCATCGCGGATCGAGCCCAGCACGCACAACGCGAACGGTCCGACGGCGCCGACCAGGAAGGCGATGAACATCACAGCCAGCACCACCGGGGATACCGATGGATCGACGGCGAGGCTCTGGGTCTCGAGGCCGCTGGGCATGGCGATGGTCCGGTGTCGGGGCCGCGGGTGAGGAGCGTGAAGGCGCGCCCCTTCGCTGAAGAGACGCCCCTTCGGTAAATAGGGCGCCGCTCGCCCCGGCAATCGTCTGCGACCGACACCGGCTGTCGCTTCAGCATTGTTGCGACGCAAAATGAATCCGTATACACGACGCGACTTCCGCGGAGGCCCGCTCAGAGCGCGGCCTCCGTGGCGTTTCCTGAGACTGGGATCGTCCGGGCTGCCGGCGCCGTCCCCTGTTGGTGCGACGAACCGGAGAGAGGCCGCCAATGGCGATTCGACTGGCGACGCTGCCTGTGCGCGAGGTCATGACGCTGACCGGCATCGACGGCTACCCTCGCTGGGCCGGCGGCGTCACCGTCGACGATGGCCTGATCGAGCGCCATCTCGCGAACGACGCGTTGATCGCCCCCGATGACAGCCGTGATCCGAACGCGCCGGTGCCCGCGACCGAGCACGCCGGACGCATCGCCTGGCTGATCCGGCACGTCCGTCCCAACCGTTGTTCGGTGACGATCCGCGATGGTCGCATCCAGGATGGTAACCATCGCTTCGCCGCGGCCCTCTACCGAGGCGACGATCTGGTGTCCTGCTGCATCATGGAGTAGCGACCGCGCGCGCCTCGATCAGCCGATCGAGGAAGCCGCCCACGGCGTCGGGGTCAGGCAGCCACCATCCGGCGGCCGTCGCGCGCGGCGGGGTGGCGACCAGCACTCCGACGTCGCGCGTCCGGTCGAGGATCCCGAAGGCGTCCTCGTCCGTGACGTCGTCCCCAATGTAGAGGACGGTCGGGCTGGATCCGCCCGAGGCGGCCGCGGTGCGCAGCAGGTTGATCGCCCCGCCCTTGTGCCGGTCGATCGCGGGACGGAATTCGGCGACCATCTTTCCCCGGCCGACCATGAACTCCGGGAACGCGAACGCGGCTTGTGCCACAATCCGCCCCGCGGCCAGTTCGTCGTCCGGAGCGGCAAGCCGCCAGTGAATGGCCACCGAGTGGCGCTTCGGCTCGACCAGGACACCCGCGAGGCCCCGGGTGGCGTCCCGAAGCCGATCGACCAGCCGCTCGAGTTCGGCGTCACTTTGCTCAAGACCTTCGGCGCGATCCACGGAGCCGTCCGGTCGGGCGATCTCGAGTCCGTGGGAGCCGACGAGGATCACTCCCGGAACCGCCACGCGGGCGCCCAGGTCGTCCAGGTCGCGGCCGCTGACCACGGCGGTCGGGACCAGGGAGACCAGCCGCTTTAGGCGCTCCCGCATGGTGGCGTCCAGCCGCGCGTCGTCAGGCCGGTCGACGATGGGGGCGAGCGTGCCGTCGAAGTCGAGGCCGATCAGCAGCGGTCCCCGGGCGAGCCGGTCGAGCGCCGGCGCGCCGGTGGCGGCTCCGTCAAGAGGCGTGGGGATCGCTTTCGTCATGGGATCGGTAGCCTGGCAGGGATTACGGGGGTTTCTTGGGGCAGTTGACCGCCCCAGGCAACCCCTCAGCGCAAAGCGCCGGTCGCCTCGGCCACCAGCCACGTCTCCAGGGCGACCACGGCGGGCAGCATCGCCCGGTCCGGGGCGGTCACCAGGTAGTACGCGGAACCATCGTCGGCAGGAGCCAGGTCAGCGAACGGTTCGACCAGGGCTCCGGACGCCAGGTATTCGGCCGCCATGATGCGGCTCTCGAGCGCCACGCCCAGGCCATCGGCGGCGGCCCTCAGCGAATGGGCCGATTGTGAGAAGCGCAGATTACGGGCCCCACGCACGGCACCATAGCCGTTGGCGCGCAGCCAGGCCGACCAACTGGTCAAGCGTTGGTCGGAGTGGATCAGCGTCAGGCTCGCCAGTTCGGAGGGTGTCGCCGGCAGTGCCCCTCCGTTGGCGAGGGCTCGCGCGCACACCGCAACCAGTCGCTC
>CAYNFA010000314.1:0-5444 GCA_964396345.1 uncultured Thalassobaculum sp. | reverse complement strand
GCTCTGGCGTCCGTCGTCCGGGTTCTGGTCTGGCCCGGCCCTGGTCCTGTCGTCCCTGGAGCGGGCGGAACCGGACTGCGCCGCCGCCCTGACCGACGCGGCGATGCTGGGGGTGGCGGCCGGGCTCGGCGCCGCCGTCGGCCTCGGGCTCGGCGCGATGCCGGCGGCCGGCGTCGCGGTGGCGACGACCGCGGCGCTGTGGTTCGCCGCCCGCGGCGATGCAGACCGGCTGGCGGTGGCGGTGGCGGTGCTGGCGCCGCTCGGTCCGATGCTGCTGGCCATCGCCTCCGCCCGCACCGTGGTGACGGTCCTGGAACCCCCGTCGACGGTCGCCTACCCGTGGTTTCCGATCTGGCTGGCGGCGGCCCTCGCCGTCGCCGGCTGGCTGACGGCGAGGCGCCTCGGGGTGCGGCGCGCCGCCCGGCCGGTGGCGATGCTGTGGACCGGGCTGCCGGTTCTCTGGCTGCTGACGGTGGAACTGCCGGGGGCGGTCGGCGCGGTCGACCTGTTCCACGAGGGCGAGATGCTGGTCGGGGCGCTCGCGCTGCTCGACGGCCGGTTGCCCTGGGCCGACCTGCACCTGATCCACGGGCCATGGTTCGACGCCGGCCGCGCCCTGGTCGGGATGACGGTGCTGGAGCCGACCCGGTGGGGGGCGGTGGCCGGGCTGCACCTGATCGTCAACCCGCTGTACCTGACAGGGCTGGCGGCGCTGTTCGCCTGGCTGTTCGGCTGGCGCTGGCCGCACGCCGCCCTGGCCACCCTGCTGGCGGCCAGCCTCGACCCACTGGTGCACATCCGGTTGATCCTGTGGGCGCCGCTGCTCGCCGCCCTGGCGTTGCTGCTGGTGCGGGCGACGCCGCCGCGGGCGCTGGCGGTGGTGGCGCTCGGCGGCGTCACGGCGGTGCTGGTGCCCGAGATCGCGCTCGGCGTGATCGCGGTCGGTGCGACCGTCGTGCTGCACGACGCGGTGGCCGGCGACGGCGGGCGGCCGTGGCGGTTCCGGTGCACGCTGTTGTGCGCCGCCTTCTCGGTGCCGGTGGCGGCGGCGCTGGTCGCGGCGCTGGTCGCGGTTGGTGCCTGGGAGGGCTTCCTCCACCACCTGACGGTGTTCACCCGCGACCACGCCCTGGCCGGGGGCATCCCGATCGCCCGCAGCCTGGCCTATGGCGACGTGGTGGCGCTGACGGCGGTGATCGTCGCGGCGCTGGCGCTGGTGGCGGCGGCCGGCGGCTGGGCGGCGGTGGCGCGCTGGCGCCCGGATGCCCGCGACTGGGTGGTGGTGGCCGCCGCGCTGTTCGCGCTGCTCTACATGCCGAAGGTGGTGTACCGGGCCGATGGCCACGTGTTCCACGCGCTGGCGGCGGCGGCGGTGCCGATCGGCGTGGTTGCCGTCCGCCTGCTGTTGGCGGTTGAGAGGGCGTTGCCGGGACTGCCCGCGTCGGCGCGACGCGCGTTGCCGCACCCGGTGCTGGTGGCGGCGCTGCTGGCGACCGCCGCGATCGGACCGGCCTGGCTGTCCGACGCCAAGGAGTCGATGTTGGCGCGCTGGCGCTACGGCGGGCCGGCGTTCGATCCCGCGACTGTCGCCTCCCGCCTGATGCCGACCGTCCCCGCGCCCGGCGCCGAGCCGATGCTGGGCTACGCCGGGCCGGACGCCATCGATCCGGCGATGATCGACGGTTGGCGCCTGCTGCTCGGCGGCTGGGTCTCGCTCGGGGGGACGGTGCTCGACCTGACCAACCGGCCGGCGCTGTTCCACGCCCTGCTGGGCTACGCCCCGGCCGGACGGTTCTTCCACATCAGCATGGCGCTGCGCCGGGAAAGCCAGGAGGCGCTGATCGCCGATCTGGACCGCCGGCCTCCGGAGGCGGTGATCGTGCCGACCGGTCGCGGCTGGGACGGCATCCCCGACACCGTCCGGCACTATCTGGTCAGCCGGACGGTGCTCGAGCGCTACGTCCCGGTCGAGGCGTTCGAGGACGGTGTGCTGTATGTGCCGCGCGGCACCGACCTCGCCGACGCCCGGCTCTACAACGCGGCGGTGACCTGCGACTGGGGCGACGCCGGCGGATTCCTGGAACTGGCGGCGCCGGCCACCGGGCCGACGGAGTGGCCGGCCGAGCCGCAGACCGGTCCGGAGACGGTTCGGTTTCGGGGCTGGGCGATCGATCGGGCGACCGGGCGGCCGGCGCGCGGCGTCGTCGCGACGCTCGACGGCCGGCCGATCGCCGACGACGTCCCCCGGCTGCCGCGACCGGACGTCGCCGCAGCGCTCGGGTCGCCGGCGGCGGCCGCCAGCGGGTTCGAGCTGACGATCCAGGTGCCGCGGGGCGCCGGCCGCCGGGTCCGCGTGCTCGCCGAGGCCGCCGATGGCGCGTTGCGGCCGCTTGACGCCGCCCCGGGTATCGATTTCGAGGGCGATTCCGGCGCCGAGGGACCCGCCGCCGGCTATCTCGACCTTCGCCGAGTTGAGGTTCACGACGGCGTCCGGCGCCTCGCCCGGCTGCCGCTCGATATCGCCGCCCGGGCGCGGCTTCGCCTGGTGCTGTCGGGCGGTGAGCCTGGCCGCCGCTACCGGCTCGCCGAGTTGCCGCCCTGGGCGACCGAGCCGGTTCCCGGCGCCGCCATCGGCTTCGGCTCGCCGCGCGGCGGCCGGGTGGCGCTGCCGTTGGGCGCCTGCGCGCAGTGGTGGGGGTACCGCGACCGGCCGCTGTTCCTGTGGCCCGAGGACGGCCGCCCGGCTCCGGATCTGTCGGTGGCCTGGGAGGTGGCGTCGTGACGGCGGGCCCGTCGGGCGAAGCCGGCTACGGCTTCACCGCGACGGCGACGACCTGCCACCCGAGCCGGCCGGTGGACCGGTTGAGCGCGAACAGCCCGTCAAAAACCCGCATCGCGGCGCGGGCGAGCGGGGCGATGTCGCCGGCGCCGCCCTCGACGTCGGCGATCAGGCGGCGGCCGCGGGCGATCACCGTCATCCGGTAGAGGTTGAAGAACGGGAAGCCGGCGCCGTCCGCCCGCTCGACCGCGAACCCGGCGCCGGCCAACAGTTCGGCCAGGGAGGCCGGCGTGAAGTGCCGGCGGTGGCCGATGTGGCGGTCGAACGCCGACATCGGACCGCCCGGCACGGTGACCGCCAGCCTGCAGCCGGGCGCCAGCCAGGCCGCCGCGGCGCGCAGCAGGGCGGCCGGGTCGTCGACGTGCTCCAGCACTTCCGAGCACACCGCGTGGGTGGCCCGGGCGGCATGCCCGGGTTCGGGTTCCGCGCCGGCCAGGAGGTCGACGGCGCGGAACGCGCCGTCCGGCACCTTGGCCCGGGCCAGCCTGCAGCCGGTCTCCGACAACTCCAGGCCGAGGATCGTAGCCGCCGGCCAGGCCCGCCGCGCCAGCACCGCGAAATCGCCCTGGCCGGAGCCGACATCCAGCAGGTGCCGCGGCGCCACGCCGTCCGGCGCGAGAGCCTCCAGCAGCAGCCGGTGGCGCCAGCGCTGCGCCGGGTTGTGCGCGGCGCCGGAATCGTAGCGCGTCCAGTGGGAATCCCAGTCGTCGGGATGCGGCGCCGGCATCGCTCAGCCGGGCTCGGGCAGCGGCACGTTCCCGGCCTCGACGTCGGCCCTGACCGCCCGCATGGCGTCCACCATGGCGCCGGCGGTGTCGAAGCGGTGGCTCCAGCCGAGCGCGCGGATGCGGTTGGAGTCGAGGCGCACCACCGGCACGTCGCCCTTCCAGCCACGGTCGCCGCCGGCGTACTCGAAGGGCACGGCGGCGGCATCCAGGCCGACCACCCCGCAGGCCAGCCGACCGATCTCGGCCACCGAGATGGCGTCCAGCGTCGAGACGTTGAACACCTGGAACCGTCGGGTCTCGCGGGCGTGGGCGGTGAGCACCGCGTCGACCACGTCGCGGGCGTGGATGTAGGATTTGGTCTGGCGCCCATCGCCGAGGATCGCCAGCCGGGTCGGGTCGAGCATCAATCGGCGCACGAAGTCGTAGCCGACGCCGTGGGTCTGGCGCGGGCCGACGACGTTGGCGAACCGGAAGCACAGGCCGGTCATGGCGAACATGTGGGCGTAGGCCGCGATCAGCGCCTCGCCGGCCAGCTTGGAGGCGCCGTAGGTGGAGATCGGCTCCATCGGCGCGTGATCCTCGTGGATCTCGGTCGACCCGAGGTCGCCGTACACCCCGGAGCCGGAGGCGTACAGGATGCGCGGCACGCCGGCCCGCCGCATCGCCTCGACCACGTTGTTGGTGAGCGCCGTGCCCTCGCGGAAGTCGACCGTGGGGTCGCGCATCGCCGCCGCGATGTCGGGGTTGGAGGCGAGGTGGATGACCACGCCGTGGCCGGCCATGGCGGCGGTCAGCGTGTCCAGGTCGCCGACCTCGCCGCGCACCACCGCCAGCCGCCGGTCGCCGGAATGCGCCGCCAGGTGCCAGTCGCGGCCGGAGGAGAAGTTGTCGAAGACCGTTACCGCCGCGGTCGCGGGATCGGCCAGCAGGCGGTCGACGAAGTGGCTGCCGATGAAGCCGGCGCCGCCAACCACGACGTAGCGTCGCGCCGCGTCCGTCATCGCGGCGACCGCTCGGCGGCCAGCAGGGCGGTGGCGTGGAGCACCAGCGTGTTGACGAACACCAGGAACGCGAACGCCACCGCCATCAGCCCGACGATCGCCCGGTGGTTGGCGGCGATCGACGGTTCCGCCAGCGCCAGCCCGAACCGCACGTAGTCGGCGACCAGCGGCGCCGCCAGCCCGACGCCGATCACGAACAGGGCGACCGCCGCCAGCACGGTGCGGTCGTAGGGCAGTGCGGCGAGGATCCGGGCGCGCTTACGCCCGGTGCGGTCGTAGACAATGCGCGCGATCAGCCCGGTCATCGCCGATTGCAGCCCGACCACGCCGAGCACCAGGCCGAGCAGCATCCAGTTCAGCGAGAAGGTGACCGGGCCAAGCGTCTGCGGGCCGGCGATCATCGGCAGGGTCAGCAGCAGGCCGGCGACCAGCATCGCCACGCCCGGCATCAGGCAGAAGAAATCGGCGCCCCAAACGAACATGGCGCGCAGGTTGATCCAGGCGGCGTGCCAGGGCGAGAACCAGCCGGCCCGGACGTGGTGGCTGACCCGGCCGTCGCGGTCCTTGTAGAAACGCACCGGCACCTCGGCGGTCTTCAGCTCCATGTGCACCGATTTCAGCACGATCTCGCTGGCGTATTCCCAGGACTGCGAGCGCAGATCCATCGCCACCAGCGCCTCGCGGGTCAGCCCGCGCATGCCGCAGTGGATGTCGGAGAACCGCGAGCCGTAGATCCGGTTCAGGATCCAGGTCGTCACCGGGGTGCCGAGATAGCGGTGCAGCCAGGGGTTCGATCCCGGCTCCATGTAGCCGCGCTTGCGCGAGCCCATGACGAAGTCGTTGCCGGCCTCGAAGGCTCGCACGAAATCCGCGAGC